>NZ_JAHKSI010000001.1:3000000-3300000 GCF_019720915.1 Alkalihalobacillus sp. TS-13 | reverse complement strand
GGTGGTACGGTCGGTGATATTGAAAGTCTTCCATACTTGGAAGCGATCCGCCAGATCAAGAGTGATATCGGTGTTGAAAACGTCATGTACATCCACTGTACGCTTGTTCCTTATATAAAAGCTGCAGGTGAAATGAAGACGAAGCCGACTCAGCACAGTGTAAAAGAACTGCGCAGTCTTGGGATCCAGCCGAATGTCATCGTTGTTCGGAACGAAATGCCGCTTCCACAGGAGATGAAAGACAAGATCGCATTATTCTGTGACATCAACCCTGATGCGGTTATTGAAGCGATGGATGCCGATACGTTGTATGAAGTTCCTCTTGCCTTACAAGCACAAAAACTGGACCAAATCACATGTAATCATTTGAAGCTGAACTGTAAAGAAGCGGATATGGAGGATTGGAAAGAGCTTGTCACTCGCGTTACGAACTTGAAGAACAAGACGAAAATAGCGATCGTAGGAAAATATGTCGCATTACCAGATGCATATATTTCTGTTGTAGAATCCCTTCGTCATGCAGGTTACGAGTTTGATACAGACATTGATATCCATTGGGTCAATTCAGAAGAAGTGACAGATGAAAACGTGAAGGAACTCCTAGAAGACGCTGACGGAATCCTTGTGCCAGGAGGTTTTGGAGACCGTGGCATCGAAGGGAAAATTTCAGCGATCCGCTATGCGCGTGAAAACAACGTACCAATGTTCGGAATCTGTCTTGGTATGCAACTCGCATCCGTAGAATTTGCACGTAATGTTTTAGGATATGAAGATGCGCATTCTGCTGAAATCGATCCAGCATCAACGCACCCAGTAATCGACTTGCTGCCGGAGCAGAAGGATGTTGAAGATTTGGGTGGAACATTACGTTTAGGCCTTTACCCTTGTAAGCTTAAAAAGGGTACCAATGCATTTGCGGCTTATAACGAAGAGGTCGTCTATGAACGTCACCGCCATCGTTTTGAGTTCAATAATGAGTACCGCGAACAAATGGAGAACGCTGGTTTCTTGTTCTCAGGGACAAGCCCGGACGGCCGTCTTGCCGAAATCATCGAGTTGAAGGATCATCCATGGTTCGTAGCTTCACAGTTCCATCCTGAATTCATCTCAAGACCGACAAAACCACAGCCGTTATTCAGAGAATTCGTGAATGCAGCTACTAATTTAAATAAATAAGGATACGAGGGCTGATCAGAGTTTTTAACTTTGGTCAGCTTTTTAAGTTTAAAGGGACTGAACCATAAGTAATAGTAGGGTAATCCTCTAGCCTCCTCACCGAAACGGTTTTAGGAAAAACCCTTAGCGGACACAGGAGCCCTTATTTTCCCAAAAACTTGTTCATTGATAAAAATAACGGACACTAGAGCTCTTATTTCATTAAAATCTTAGTGAATCAGCTCTTTTGTTCACAAATAACGTCCCTGGTGTCCGCTAAATTCTGAAACACTGCATTTAGTGACCAAATAACGGCTCTGGTGTCCGTTAAGATCTCAGAACATCCATTTAAACAAAAAGAGGCAGACAAAACATCGATAATAATGTCTGTGTTATGGATCAGCCACTTCAATATAAGTGTATAAACTGGTGGCTTAGGAAGCAATAAACCACAAAGCATTTGCTTTTTCGAGCAACTAAGCTCCGCCAACGCCTAAGGCTTGACTGAGTGAAGTTTTCTTTATTGTGTCCCTTTCAATCTAGTGTAAAGTGAGAACCTTTGAAAGCAGTGGAAATATACGAGACTCCTGAGGGAAAAGCGAGCTAAGCGAGACCCCACAGCGAATTAAGGATCTTCGACTAAAAGGCGACCACGTCGTGGGGTGAACGTTGAAGCAAGCACGTCCTTTGCAAGTGAGCGAGGAGGTTTGCGGATTGTCCGTGGAAAGCGAGTATATTTCCCATCCCCTACGTCTTAAAAGAGCCAAACCAAAACAAGTCACGATCATTTCGTCGCTGGTTTCCGAAATGAACGTAACTTGAATGGTCCTTACTATCCACTTTTATGTATGTGGTCCGATCTACAGCCTTAAGTGAAGTATCAAACCGGGTTATTTTTTGTCTTATTCATAGCTTTGGGGAGTAGGGTGGGGACTATGAAAGACGAGGGGGTTAAGATTAGGCTGTAGGAAAGGAGAAGGCTGAAAAGCGTGACTTTTGTCATGCTTTAACATATATTTCTCCATCATTTTACAAATCTCCTTCTAACATATTAAAAAAAATAAAAAAATTTAATAAGATTAAAATTCTTCATCGTATTCCGCAAGCATTTCATTCGTATTAAAGTACAGTGCATAGTAGACATATAAGGCTAACATAAAGACAGGATAGCCGATCCGTTCTCCATCTTCACCTGGGACTAAAGGCATCAATAATTTTGTATCAATATGAAATTCTTCATTTGGAACCGGTTCATCTCCTTTTTCGACTGCAGCGACACTCACCACAGATATACCTTCTGATTCCGTCTGCGTGATCAATTTTTCCAGCTCTATGTTCCGCGCATTATTGGCAAACGCCAGGATGCAATCGCCAGCTTTCACTATATTTTCACCATAGGACGCACATGCTGGGAGGCTTTCGCTGCTTTCTGTAATAGCAGAAGCGATACCCTCGAGTTCGCCAAATCCTTTTATGTGAATCGTGCCATTTCCGGTAATAGTCTGGGCCAACAGCCGGGAGCAGTCTTCAATCGTTTCGTCTTCTTGTTCTTCTATTCTTTTAAAAACACCAGACAGCTGTGTTGTGAATATTTTCAGCATCCAAATCACCTCTTTAAACGTTAGTATTCATACCCTCAGTATAACGAATTCATTCTTTTAAAATAGGCTTTGTTTAATTTATTAGTAAGTTTTTATACGATAGACTAAAAATTGTCTGCACAGGGCTTGGGTCTAATTTCATAAAAAAATTTTCTGAAAACCTGCGGGAAAGGCGAACCAAGCAAGACCCCACCGTTTTTAAAAGGATCTTCGACTATAATAATGAACTTCGACTAAATACCACCACGTCCTATGGTGAACGTCGAAGTCAGTACATCCTGTACAAGTACGTCCTGTGGTGAACGTTGAGCTCACGGAAGTAGGTAAATGCAATGAAGTGATGTCTAGCTCAGCGACCAGTCACTTGGATCACTTCAAACTTCCTGCGGCGGCGACACATTGATTGACATCCTTATGAGTTAGCCCACGCAGAACCAAGTCTTTGTTTGGTTCGAGCCTCCTCGTCAGTTTTCCAGTGACCTGCGTGACTAATCGGGTCGCTTCCGCTTTTCGTTTGCCCGCGGAAAGGGAGTGAATTTCTCAAAGTGCAATGGTTTGATTAAATTAAATGGTGGATTTTGACGAGGGAGAAGGAATTTTAAAATATTAATCGAAATATGTTTAAGAGATAGTGGTGTGGGAAATTTACAACAACATGGAAACTAGGGTGGGATAAGGTATGAAAGGCAAAATACTTATTGTTGATGACCAGTATGGGATCCGAATCCTATTAAATGAGATTTTCAAAAAAGAAGGATATCAGACCTTTCAAGCGGCAAATGGTGTTCAAGCACTGTCCATCGTTGAAAATGAAAAGCCTGACCTCTTAATCCTTGATATGAAAATCCCGGGCATGGACGGGTTGGAAATCTTACGTCGTGTCAAGAAAGTCGACCAGAATGTAGGTGTCATCATCATGACAGCTTATGGCGAGCTCGATATGATTCATGAAGCTATGGATCTAGGAGCCATCACTCATTTCGCGAAACCTTTCGACATCGACGAAATCCGCGAGGTCGTTAAGAAACATTTACCAATACGTTCATAATCGTTAAAACATAAGCAAATAATAAGGGTTGTCTTTGAAAGGTATCAAAACCTCCAGCACAGCATTCGTACATAACCCCAACTTAGGGAATGGTATGTATTTCTGCCGGAGAAAAAGAACTTTCGGACAACCCTATTTGCTTTATCAATTGCGGATTCTGTTCAAAATTGATATGCTATAATTGTTTTTATTGGAGTTATATGTATTGGAGTCGGAAGCGGCTTTATTTAAAGACTTTGTTAAATAATGATGTTGATTATTGGCTTAGTTCGATTGAAGCGAAATTTGCGACACTCCTGATGGAAAAGCGAGCCAGGCGAGACCCTGCGGCAGCGACAGCCTCCTCGTCCGTTTTCCAGTGACCTACGTGCCTAACCGGGTCGTTTCCGCTTTTCGATTGTCCGCGGAAAGGGAGTGAATTTCGCAAAAATCAACAATAAAGGATAACAAAGCCTGTTTAAATGAAGTTCAAAGGGCATTCAACCTGCTATTTGAACGAATACTTATACTGAATATTAAGGTGCTCGATACCTACAAGGAGGAAATTGTTTATGCCTTTAGTTTCAATGAAGGAAATGCTCGAAAAAGCAAAAGCAGAAGGATATGCAGTAGGACAATACAACCTGAACAACCTGGAGTTTACACAAGCGATACTTCAGGCTGCTGAAGAGGAAAAATCTCCTCTTATCTGTGGGGTTTCAGAAGGTGCTGCCCGTTATATGGGTGGATTCAAGACGGTTGTCAATCTAGTTGAATCCCTGATGGAAGAATACAATGTAAATGTTCCTGTAGCTATCCATCTTGACCACGGTTCAAGCTTCGAAAAATGTGTGGAAGCAATTCATGCAGGATTCACTTCTGTCATGATCGACGGATCTCATCATCCGCTTGAAGAAAACATCGCTCTAACGAAAAAAGTCGTTGAAGTTGCTCATGCGGTTGGTGTTTCTGTAGAAGCAGAACTTGGACGTATCGGCGGACAGGAAGATGACTTGATCGTTGACGATGCTGAAGCAGCATACGCAATCCCAGCTGAATGCGATCAGCTTATCCGTGAAACAGGTGTCGATTGTTTCGCACCAGCATTAGGATCTGTCCACGGTCCTTATAAAGGAGAGCCTAACCTTGGATTCGATCGTATGAAGGAAATCAGTGAATTGACAGGTGTACCACTTGTTCTTCACGGTGGAACAGGCATCCCGACAGCTGATGTCAAGAAGGCTATTTCATTTGGACACTCTAAAATCAACGTCAACACTGAAAGCCAACTCTCAGCTTCAAAAGCAGTACGTGAAGTACTTGCTGAAAAACCAGAATTGTATGACCCTCGTAAATACCTAGGACCTGCACGCGATGCAATCAAGGAAACGGTAAAAGGTAAAATGCGTGAATTCGGTTCTTCAAACAAAGCATAAATTGAAATGACGATAGACTGATGACTAAGGGGTTGACTCACGAAACAAATGTCAGGCACCTCCAGCCCAACGGCTTCACAAATAGTCAGAAACCTCCAAAACCAACATCTTAAACAAAATTGATGTTAAAATGGAGGAGTCTGATTCATTGAAGCTTGGTTGTAAAGGGATGGCGATGTCAGGCATCCATGAGTCAACCTCTTAAAACATTGGTTGGACCTTCCCTCACTAGAAACAAAACCCACTAATTTTTAGATGCATAAACGAAAGTTTTATAGATATAAGGAGTGATACATCCTATGAAATTCTTTATTGATACTGCGAATATTGATGAAATCCGCGAAGTAAATGAGCTTGGAATACTGGGCGGTGTGACGACGAATCCATCATTAATTGCTAAAGAAGGTGTAGATTTTCACGAGCGCTTGAAGGAAATAACTTCGATCGTATCAGAATCTGTCAGTGCTGAAGTAATCGGATTGACTTATGATGAAATGGTTGAAGAGGGGAAAGAGCTTGCAGCGATCGCACCTAACATCACAGTCAAAGTGCCAATGACTAAAGATGGATTGAAAGCGGTTAAAACGTTCACTGAGTTGGGTATCAAAACGAACGTTACATTAATTTTCTCAGCGAACCAGGCTTTGCTGGCTGCACGTGCTGGGGCTACTTATGTGTCTCCATTTTTAGGTAGGTTGGATGATATCGGACAGGACGGTTTATCGCTGATTTCGGAAATCGCGGAAATCTTCAATGTCCATAAAATCGAATCACAAATCATAGCAGCTTCTATCCGCAACCCAATTCATGTGACGGAAGCGGCACTCAGAGGCGCTCATATCGCAACCATCCCCTCAAAGGTCTTATCCCAATTGATGAATCATCCATTGACGGACCAGGGGATTGAAAAGTTTTTGGCAGATTGGAACAATAGTCAAAATAAAAGCTGATTTTAGCATTCGAATATATACCAATACGGAAAATATTGGATAAAAATAGAATTTTTGCTTACACTAACGATTACAGTTTTTGAATTCTTGATTTTTCAGAAGGCGAAGAAGGGAGAAAGCAATGGAGAAATTAATGATCGAGGGAGGACATCCCCTAGAAGGTACGGTTCAGATCAGCGGAGCGAAGAACAGTGCGGTCGCTTTGATCCCGGCTGCCATTCTAGCTGATTCGACTGTTACGATCGACCATCTCCCAAGCATCTCGGATGTGGGCATCTTACGCGACTTACTAGAAGACATCGGTGGGGAAGTGCACTTAGAAGATAACACCCTTACTGTACATCCAGAAAACATGATTTCCATGCCACTTCCGAATGGGAAAGTGAAAAAGCTGAGAGCATCCTATTATTTGATGGGGGCCATGCTTGGACGATTCAAAAAAGCAGTCATCGGACTCCCTGGCGGGTGTAACTTGGGCCCTCGTCCGATTGATCAACATATAAAAGGTTTTCAAGCACTCGGCGCAAGAGTAACGAACGAACAGGGTGCGATCTATTTGCGTGCAGATGAACTCGTCGGCGCCCGAATCTATCTCGATGTTGTAAGTGTCGGTGCGACGATTAACATCATGCTTGCGGCAGTTCGTGCAAAAGGCAGGACAATCATTGAAAATGCGGCTAAAGAACCTGAAATCATTGATGTCGCTACTCTACTTTCCAGCATGGGTGCAAAAATCAAAGGTGCCGGAACGGATGTCATTCGGATCGATGGTGTTGAATCCTTGCACGGCTGTCGTCATTCGATCATCCCTGACAGAATCGAAGCAGGGACTTATATGATCATGGCAGCTGCAATGGGGAACGGAGTCACGATTGATAACGTCATCCCGCTTCACCTGGAGTCATTGATTGCGAAGCTGCGTGAAATGGGTGTCCATATTGACCAAGCGGATGACACGGTTTTCGTCCGCCGCGGCAGCAAACTGAACAGCGTAGATATCAAGACACTTGTCTATCCGGGCTTTGCTACCGATTTGCAACAGCCGTTCACTGCATTATTAACAAGCACTGAAGGAACGAGTATTGTAACCGATACAATATATAGCTCACGTTTTAAACATATCGACGAGCTGAGACGGATGGGTGCCAACGTAAAAGTAGAAGGCCGGTCAGCGATCATCAACGGACCGACACCACTCGAAGGTGCAAAAGTGAAAGCTTCTGATCTACGCGCTGGGGCATCGCTCATTGTAGCTGGTCTGATGGCAAAAGGTATTACAGAAATCTCTAACCTCGAGCATGTTGACCGAGGGTATGAGAATCTGGTCGAAAAGCTCAAAGGACTAGGTGCAAAAGTATGGCGTGAGAATTTTGATATTGAAGAGTTGGATGAGGTTAATCAATCTTAGTCTAACAACGAATGATAAACGTCGGATTTCGTCGTTACTTGGTTTTTCCGGTCCTCATGTATTAACACGATACACTTCGGTCCTCAAAACCATCGTGCCTCGAACTCCTTGTTTCTAATTAGTTGATATAACGAAGGATGATAAACGTCGGATTTTCAAAACGAACAGTACGTTCTAGTACTGCCGTTGTCACAAAATTTCGGACTTGCTTGACATCGAAGCAATGTTGCGGCGAGTAACTGCAGGCGCAGGATGTAACGGTTCTAGGCAGTGGTCGTTACTCATCAACTTAAGACATAACTGTTTTTTTAAGGCTTTGAATTTCGCAAAAAACAATTTTCAAGTATGTTAGAGCCTTTTCAAATAGCTTTTATAGGGGGAGAAAGGTTATGGAGAGAAGTTTATCCATGGAACTTGTCCGTGTGACGGAAGCAGCTGCACTTGCATCTGCCCGTTGGATGGGAAGAGGTCGGAAAGAAGAAGCTGACGATGCTGCGACTTCGGCAATGCGTGATGTGTTCGATACTGTTCCAATGAAAGGTACGGTCGTCATTGGAGAGGGAGAAATGGACGAAGCGCCTATGCTTTATATCGGAGAAAAGCTGGGTACGGGTTACGGACCGCGTGTCGATGTGGCTGTTGACCCCCTGGAAGGAACGAATATTGTTGCGAATGGAACTTGGAATGCATTAGCAGTCCTTGCGATTGCCGATCACGGGAATTTACTGCATGCACCAGATATGTATATGGATAAAATCGCCGTCGGCCCTGAAGCGGTTGGTATGGTTGATATCGATGCTTCGGTGGCGGACAATCTTCAAGCGGTTGCAAAGGCGAAAAATAAAGACATCGAGGATATCGTTGCTGTTATTTTAAACCGTAAGCGTCACGAGAAGCTGATTCAAGAAGTCCGCGATGCCGGAGCTCGGATCAAGCTTATCCAGGATGGAGATGTCGCTGCAGCGATCAATACTGCTTTTGATGATACAGGTGTTGATATTTTGCTAGGCAGCGGTGGTGCGCCAGAAGGTGTGCTGGCAGCTGTTGCGCTTAAATGCCTGGGAGGAGAGCTTCAAGGGAAACTCCTTCCACACACAGATGAAGAGCTTGCCCGTTGCAAAAAGATGGGAATTGAAGACATCCACCGTGTTCTCCGTATGGAGGACATCGTAAAGGGTGATGATGCGATCTTTGCTGCGACAGGTGTAACAGACGGTGAGTTGCTGAAAGGTGTCCGGTTCAAAGGCACTGTGGGTACGACGCAGTCTGTGGTCATGAGAGCGAAGTCTGGAACAGTCCGTTTTATCGATGGAAAGCACAGCTTGAAAAAGAAGCCGAATCTAGTGATCAAACCCTGAATTTTCAAGACACAATGCTGTTTAACCTGACAGCATTGTGATTCTCTTGATTATTGTGGTCATATTTGGGTAGAATATATGTATCTATTGATTTTTTGCTTCATCAACATACTTCTTTTACAACACTTCTGTAAAACGTTTCTTTCCTTCCAAGTCTTTAGAGAACGTTCCAAAACAAACTTTTATTCTTTGGCGCCGTTAACATAGTTTTAGTGAAATTCGCGAGTGAATTTCGCAAACATAAACAATGGACTTTAACAGTGCCTAATATATGAAGGCGTTATTCTTGCCTTGATCTATAATTTAAATACGCGTGAAGAGTGGTGTACTATGTCGTTAAATTTATCACAATTAGAAAATATGAAACTCAAGGATTTGTATGAAAGAGCCAAAGAGCTGAAGATTTCATACTATAGCAAGTTGACCAAAAGGGAATTGATTTTTGCGATTCTGAAAGCGCAAGCTGAAAAAGAAGATCTTTCGTTCATGGAAGGTATTTTGGAAGTCATACCGACAGAAGGTTTCGGATTTTTACGACCGATCAATTATTCTCCAAGTTCTGAAGATATCTACATTTCAGCATCTCAAATCCGCCGGTTCGATTTAAGAAATGGGGACAAGGTTTCTGGTAAGGTACGTCCTCCAAAAGAAAATGAGCGTTACTACGGGCTGTTGCACGTTGCGGCTGTCAACGGTGAAGATCCGGATACAGCGAAGGAACGTGTCCATTTTCCAGCATTGACGCCTTTATATCCTGAAGATAAGATGACGCTGGAAACCTCAGCAAGAAATATTTCGACACGGGTCATGGATATGATTTCTCCAGTTGGTTTCGGGCAGCGTGGTTTAGTTGTTGCCCCGCCTAAAGCTGGTAAGACGACCCTTTTAAAAGAGATTGCGCATAGCGTGACGACGAATCACCCTGATGCCGAATTAATCGTCCTATTGATCGATGAACGTCCGGAAGAAGTGACGGACATCGAACGTTCTGTTCAAGGAGATGTCGTCAGTTCGACGTTCGATGAAGTTCCTGAAAACCATATCAAGGTCGCTGAGCTTGTGCTCGAACGGGCGATGAGACTTGTCGAACATAAGAAGGATGTCGTGATTTTGATGGACAGTATCACTCGACTTGCGCGTGCTTACAACCTCGTCATCCCGCCAAGTGGAAGGACGTTGTCTGGTGGTATCGATCCAGCTGCTTTCCATAAGCCGAAGCGATTTTTCGGTGCCGCGCGTAACATTGAGGACGGCGGAAGCCTGACGATTCTGGCAACTGCGCTTGTCGAAACAGGTTCTCGTATGGACGACGTCATTTATGAAGAGTTCAAAGGGACTGGTAACATGGAACTCCATCTCGATCGGAAGCTTGCAGAACGCCGGATCTTCCCTGCGATCGATATCCGCCGTTCAGGTACACGGAAAGAAGAAATGCTTATTGCCAAAGAGCATCTTGAGCACCTTTGGGCAATCCGGAAGACGATGGACGATTCTTATGATTTCGTCGAACATTTCATGAGACGCATCAAGAAAACGAAAACGAACGAGGAATTTTTCCACATGTTCGAGAAAGAGCGGTCCGGCCAGGGCAAGAAAATGACCGTCAAATAGGTTGTTGAAATCTGTTTAAAAAATTGGTATACTACCTCATGTGTGCAAATAACTCTGTTCCTTAAGGGTTCAGGGCAGAAGGAGATGAATAGGATGAAACAAGCAATCCATCCAAATTACAAAACAGCGAAAGTTTCTTGTGCTTGTGGAAATGAATTTGAAACAGGTTCAGTAAAAGAAGATATTCGCGTTGAAATTTGTTCTGAATGTCATCCGTTCTACACAGGTCGTCAGAAGTTTGCTGACGCAGGTGGACGTGTTGATCGCTTTAAGAAAAAATACAACCTTAAATAAGGTCTTAAAACAGGCAGGGGAACGCCCTTCTGCCTGTTTTTTACTTCTATTTGAAGAAAATACTTTCTTCAATATAAGGGCGACTACGGCTCAGCCTACGCCAAGACTTTTTATTGAGGTCAAAAAATAAATTCGTCCATCATGCTTATGATTTGTTATCATTAGAAAAGAATACATAAGAGAAGTTATATATCGTGTTTTTAATAAAGATAAAAAGGGAGAGACGGGCATGTATGTAATGAAGAAGAATGGATGGGTCGAACTGATCTGCGGCAGTATGTTTTCAGGAAAATCAGAGGAATTGATTCGACGCGTTCGACGTGCCACGTTCGGTAAACAAAAAGTTCAGGTTTTCAAGCCTTTACTGGATGATCGCTACAGCAAAGATGAAGTCGTTTCCCATAACGGAACCTCTGTGATGGCTGTACCAGTCAAAAGATCAGAGGATATTTCGAATCTTGTTTCGTATGATACAGAAGTAGTGGCAATCGATGAAGTACAGTTCTTTGACGAGAAAATCGTCGAAGTCATCCAGCTCCTTGCCAACAATGGAAAGCGAGTGATCGTGGCTGGTCTTGATCAGGATTTCAGAGCAGAACCGTTCGGACAGGTTCCTGAAATCATGGCATTGGCTGAAAGTGTAACGAAACTCCATGCGGTTTGCCTGGTGTGCGGAAGTCCAGCAAGCCGGACACAGCGACTGATCGACGGGAAACCAGCATCCTATAACGATCCGATCATATTAGTTGGTGCTTCAGAATCGTACGAGCCTCGATGCAGGCATTGTCATGAAGTACCAGAACATCCCAGAATGAAATCGCAGTACCAACCACAACCGACAAAAGCATAAATCATAAAAAGATAACCTGAGTGGAAAAATAACTCCACTCAGGTTTATTCATTTATTGCGTGCCTGGCACCTATTCAGAAGCCTTGCTATGACTGTATTTCTGATCGGTGCCAGGTACACTTCCAAAACCCTTGGGTGAGAAGGGATTTAAAATGGTGCCAGGCACCGGGTGGGAAGCCTTGGTACCAATAACTTCTTTTTCGGTGCCAGGCACGGATTCCCATCGATTCCCACTTTATTCGTATCGGATTTGGTTATGCTAAGGTTACGGGGGTGTTTATTTTGAAGAAAACGATCTTTCTTAGTGCGACGGTCCTTTTAGGTGCTTGTTCACCTATGCAGCCTCCAACCTCAGAGGAAATTGCAAGCAAAGAGCCGTCTGCGTACGAAACGAAAGAAAGTAAAAATCCTCTCGTAGGTCACGGGATCATTAATTATCACGCGACCAATAGGAAACCGAATCGAAGATATAATTTCGAGTCAAACCAGAATCCGAACAGCTATCGTAACTTGACTTCCAAGCGTTTTACGATCAGTGATGATCAGGACAAAATTCGTCAAGCCGTTAAGGATGCTTCTGGACGAAACGCTCAGTTCGTTACGATCAACGGAAACGATGCTTGGGTCCATGTCAATGTTCCTCGGGATTTATCAAAAAAAGAGCGTAAAGCTTTGAAAGATAAACTCGAAGATGCCATTCAGATATCAGTCCCAAGGTATCACCTTCACCTTCGTTTGGACTCGAAATAGTAAGGGGAAAGATGGTTTGAGCACTCCCATCTTCTTATAAAAGGGCGGCCATTTTGTGGTCGGCCCTTCATTTATTCGGATAGGGAAACTATTCTACGGATGAGCGGTGTACTACAGTCATCCACAACAGCGATGAAGATAAAGCTAATGGACACCAGAGCTCTTATTTGGCTAAAAGGCACTGGATTCATAATGATTTTTCGAAAATAACGTCTCTCGTGTCCGCTAAAGTTTTTGGAATAAGGTCTTTTAGGCAAGCAGTCCAACCCAAAACTGTCCTCTGCCCAAGTGAGCTACTATGAACTCACCGTTTCACTCCCAAGTTGTCAGCAAAAAATCAATAAAAAGAGAACTGACGAGTAGCCAGTCCTCTCCGCTCCAAATCATTTAATCACATCACTTTGCTCTTCTCGCGGCTTGTTGGATTGGATCCCAAACCCCGTTGTATGGTGGTGCATAACTTAGGTCCAGATCCTCGAGATCATGCAGCGACATTTTATGGAACAGTGCCATCGCAAGGACATCAACTCGTTTATCGACACCATGCTTTCCGATGAACTGACCGCCGATGATCCTTTGATTTTCTGTATTGTACAACAGTTTTACATGAAGTTTTTCAGCTCCTGGATAATAACCCGCTATATCTTTCGCTTCTGTTACGACCGTATCGTAAGGTATGTTCAAAGCCTTTGCTTCCCGCTCAGAAACGCCTGTCCTGCCTAGAGTCAGATCCATGAACTTGATTACGGACGTCCCGAGGATTCCTTCGAATGCCTTCGGTTTATTAATCATGTTCAAACCAGCGATCCGGCCTTGTTTATTGGCGGTCGTACCGAGAGGAATATGATCGTTCAAGCGTTTGATCCGATGGTAATGGGTAGCGCAATCACCAGCAGAATAAACATCCTCTACGTTCGTTTTCATATAAGCATCCACAATGACCGCGCCATTTTCATTCAAATGTACAAGTGTATCCTTCAGGAAATCCGTATTCGGTTTTACACCTACCGCAACCAGTACTAAATCCGACGCATATTCATTTTTATCCGTAATGACAGACTTCACATGTCCTTCGCCTTGAAAACCTTCTACCTGTTCACTGAAACAAAGCTCAATGCTATGCTTTTCAGCTTCTTCATGGATATGCCTCGCCATGTCCTCATCGAAAATTTTCGCCAATTGTTCATTCCGCTCAATCATCCGGACCTTTTTTCCAAGATGGACAAAGCTCTCAGCCATTTCAAGACCGATGTAACCCCCTCCGATGATGGTCACCTGTTTTACAGCATGATCAAGATCTGCCATGATTTTTTTTGCATCGGGAATCGTTTTGAGTGTATGGACACCGTCCAAGTCCTTCCCATACCAATCAGGAATAATCGGACGCACACCAGTCGCGACAAGCAAGCGGTCATACGTATATGTAAAAGTCTCACCCGATTCCGTATGACGGCCGCTTACGTTTTTTTCATCTGTATCGACTTTTGTCACTTCATGATGGATTTTCGCGTCTATTCCATATTTTTCGCGGAATGTCTCCACATCTCGCGCAATCAAATCCTCAGCTTCGGGAATTTGGCCGCTGATCACATAGGGAAGACCGCACTGTCCGTAAGAATAGATATCTCCTTTTTCAAGTGTGATCACTTCTGGATTTGAAGCGTTACGGACAATCTGCATTGCGGCACTCATGCCAGCAGCATCTCCTCCGATAATGACGTATTTCATTTATAAACCGACTCCTTTTTTTGAAAAAATTCCTACTACTAGTATGTGTATTACAATCTTCTTTCACTATAACACTCATGAAAGCGCATAAGCTGTCGAATCTTACAGGATGAAAGGGGTTTTTTACATGTTATACATAGATTCTAATGGACTGGAATGGGGCGGTGCCGAACCGGAGAACATACAGGCATTACTAAAGCGCTTGGGGTCGGAACCACTCGATCCGATTTATGAAAGTATGGGGAACTTCATCGTATCTTATCAACCAAGCAGATGGACAAGTGAGAACAAGCGCTTTGAAGGATGCACACACTTTTTCGGACATTTTGCCACTTCATCCCACGTTTTCAGTATCATAACAGATGAAAAGGTTGTTATCGAATCACTCACCGCAGCAATCCGGATGAACCAATGCCGATCTGATTATGAACGGCTTAAATATAACGCAAAAATGTAAATCCGATAAATACATTCATTCCCTCTACATAAATGTTTTAATCTGGAAATCCAGAGTTGATTCCTTCTAAACTGTTCTTTGACCTCCTATGAGACGTATACTATAATGTTAATGTTAAGCAACTTTTTGCAACTGGGATTCCTTTTGCTTAAAGTCAGTACGGTAAAAAAAGACGTTGACTTCGTTCATACGGGTTCGACCGTTCGGATTTTACCAACCTGATGAAAATCGGGAACGTAATACGATGATTGGGATGGTGAGCAGTATGTTAGAACGATTGAGATCAATCGAAGAACGATACGAAAAATTGAATGAGTTATTGAGTGACCCGGAAGTCATCAGTGATTCGAAAAAACTCCGCGAATACTCGAAAGAACAATCCGACCTTGAAGATACAGTGACAGCTTATCGTAAATATAAAGAAGTGTCTGAAGAGCTTGAAGGTGCCGAACAGATGCTTGAAGAAAAGCTCGATGCCGAAATGCGTGAAATGGTAAAAATGGAGCTTTCCGAGCTGAAAGAGCATCATGAAGAACTTGAACAGGAGCTGAAGGTTCTCTTATTGCCAAAAGACCCGAACGATGACAAGAACGTTATCATTGAAGTTCGTGGTGCGGCTGGTGGAGATGAAGCAGCTTTATTCGCTTCCGACCTTTACCGGATGTACAGCCGTTATGCTGAAATCCAGGGCTGGAAAACGGAGATTATTGAAGCGAGCTATACTGAACTCGGCGGTTATAAAGAGGTCATCTTCATGGTGAACGGGGCAGGCGCTTACTCCAAGCTAAAATACGAGAATGGTGCACACCGTGTTCAACGTGTCCCATCCACAGAGTCTGGCGGACGGATCCATACTTCTACAGCAACAGTAGCCGTTTTACCTGAAGCAGAGGAAGTTGAAGTCGATATCCATGAAAAAGACATCCGTGTCGATACGTTCACATCAAGCGGACCAGGCGGCCAAAGCGTCAACACGACGATGTCAGCCGTTCGTTTGACACACGTACCAACTGGAATCGTCGTTTCATGTCAGGACGAGAAATCTCAGATCAAAAACAAAGAAAAAGCGATGAAAGTATTGCGCGCACGTATTTATGATAAATTCCAACAAGAGGCGATGGATGAATATGCGGCGAACAGGAAGTCTGCAGTCGGAACGGGCGACCGCTCCGAACGGATCCGCACATACAACTTTCCGCAAAACCGTGTGACGGACCACCGTATCGGATTGACGATTCAAAAACTCGATCAGATTTTACAAGGGAAAATCGATGAGTTCATCGAAGCATTGATTCTTGAAGAACAGACCAGTGCGATGAAACAGGCGGAAGCATAATGAGCAGAATGAATGTGATCGGGGCCCTCAAATGGGCTTCTTCTTTTTTAGACGAAAAAGGCAGAGAACCGAATGCGGCGGAATGGCTTCTCTGTCATATTCTCGGTGCGCGGCGCAGTGAAATGCTCTCTTCGTTGGAACGTGTTTTGACTGAAGAGGAAGAGCAGCAATTTTCCGATTATGTAAAAAAGCATGCGGAAGGGACTCCGGTCCAATACATCACAAAAACAGAAGAGTTTTACGGAAGGCCTTTTACGGTCAGCCCTGAGGTCTTGATTCCGAGACCTGAAACCGAAGAGCTTGTACTGGCGGTTCTTGAACGTATTCAGAAGCACTTTCCGGAACGGGACGAGCTCAATGTGGTAGATATCGGCACAGGGAGTGGTATCATTGCGATCACCTTGAAGCTTGAACGTCCAGACTTCAACGTGACGGGCGTGGATATCGCAGAAGAATCAATACAGGTTGCACGTGAAAATGCCCGTATTCTTGGAGCGGATGTCCGTTGGATGCAAGGAGACTTGTTCCAACCATTTTTAGTGTCTCGTGAGCGTTTCGACGTCATCGTGTCGAACCCGCCATATATACCGGAGGCAGATATCCAGACACTTTCCTCGATTGTAAAAGATTATGAACCGATCCGAGCACTGGTCGGCGGGGCAGATGGCTATCAGTTTTATAAAAAGATGATCGATACGCTGCCCGATGTTCTTGAAGAACGTGGACTGATCGCATTCGAGGTCGGCTATGATCAAGGGATAACGGTCGCCTCATTGTTACGGGAAACGTTCGGGGATCAGATCGAGACGGAAATCCTCACAGATATCAATGGAAAAGAGCGGATCGTCATCGGTGTGGTAGACTGACTGAAAAGCTTTTTGACAGGCTGCGGTTTAATATTTTGAAGGCCGGAAAATGAGGATATTTTAACACCATTCCATTAGAATTGTGAAAAACAGCAACCATTACTAAAAGAGCCTAAGAGAAACATTCATTATTACGAAATTACGAAATTTGCGACTTTAAGAGTAAGGCTCTGTTATAAGCCTTTGTTGTTTGTAAGCGAAATTCGCGACACTCCTGCGGGAAAAGCGATCCAGGCGAGACCCCGCAGCGAGGAACTCGTGAGGAGGCTCGCGGAAGTAGGTTAATGCAAAGAAGTAATGTCTAGCTCAACGACTAGTCACTTGGATCACTTCAAACTTCCTACGGCATGTCGACACATTGATTGACATCCTTATGAGTCGGCGGACGCAGAACCAAGTCTTTGTTTGGTTTGAGCCTCCTCGTCAGTTTTCCAGCGACCTTCGTGACTAATCGAGTCGCTTCCGCTTTTCGTTTGCCCGCGGAAAGGGAGTGGGTTTCGCAGGAAGTAATTCATATAAAAATTAAATAGATTACTAGTATAAATCATCCGTTTGTCGTCCACACTATCTACCAGAAAGGGTGTGGGTGAGAAATGAAACGGAAATCAATTGTTATCATACTATTATCATTAATTTTATTGGTTGTATTCTATGAAACTCAAATTAAGGTTGCGAATGCGTCATTCAATAATGTACCTGAGCAAGTGATTCCAGACGAGTCAATTCGTCTACGGATTCTCGCTAACAGTGACTCGCAAGCCGACCAAGAATTAAAAAGAACCATACGTGACAGAGTGAACGAGGAAATCACGAACTGGGTATTCGGCATCGATTCGATCGATGAAGCAAGAAAGATCATCAAAAGTGAGTTGCCATCCATCACACAAATCGTTCAACAGGCACTTTCTAATAAAGGGATCGATGAAACGTTTTCTGTAAAATTCGGAACTGTGCCATTCCCGACCAAGCTTTATGGGGATCTAGTCTATCCAGCTGGGGATTATGAAGCTGTCTTGATTTCAATCGGAGAGGCGACAGGTGCAAACTGGTGGTGTGTATTGTTCCCGCCGTTGTGTTTCCTCGACTTCGACAATGGGGATGCCGTTCAAAGTGATGAAAATCCGCAAGAGTCTGCAGAGACAGTCCAGAACACTACTGAGGAAGAACCTGAAGTGAAATTCTTCGTTTTCGAACTCATTGAAAATCTATTTGGAGCAGTCGGGAATCTATTCACATAGAATGATAGATTCCCTCTTTCCTTTTAAGACATAAG
This sequence comes from Alkalihalobacillus sp. TS-13, assembly GCF_019720915.1. Taxonomy (GTDB): domain Bacteria; phylum Bacillota; class Bacilli; order Bacillales; family Fictibacillaceae; genus Pseudalkalibacillus. The sequence goes on along the minus strand of NZ_JAHKSI010000001.1, from coordinate 3,281,900 downwards.
GCTGTTTTTACGTCCTATTAAAGGTTCATATTGAAAAGGCTTAGCCAAGACCTAAGGCTTTGCCAAGTTTTTCTTTAAAAAGATAACAAGTCTCATAAAAGATGGGATATTCTCTTCTCTCCGCTCATAGAATAGAGTAGAATTGCTAGAAAGGAGAGGGTGAGATGTTATCGTTTCGTCCAGCTGAAACGAATGATGCCCCATCTATAAAAAAGTTTGTTGCACAGGCCGGCCTATCGAATGAGGGAATCGAAGAATGTATCCAAACGTTCATCATCCTTGAAACCGACAAAAAGAAAATGGCAGGTACGGTAGGACTAGAACGATTCGGGGAAAGCGGTTTGATCCGTTCGCTTGTTTTGGACAAGGAGTATTCATCAGAAGAACTGCTGCTTCGTCTGTTGACAGCCATCATCAGGCTCGCCGATCAACAGGGGATAAAAACCGTCTATTTGTTGACAAAAGTGACCTCGATTTTCTATACGTTAGGATTCATGGAGGTTCCATATGGCAAGGTGCCAGAAAGCCTCCTGGAAAGTGCTCATTTGCAACAGTACGATAAAGACCAGATTGCAATAATGAAACACAGCCTTACTGATACACAATAGTTATCCACAGCATTGTCCACAGACCCGGATTGCTTGTGGGTAGATTGTGAAAACCCAAGTATAATCTACAGTTTAAAGGAGTACTTACCCACATGGAACAGTTGATAACTACAAAATGGAATGTGGAAAATGTGGATAATATTAAAGAACATCCAGCAATAAAGGAAGCGGCAATGTGGATAAGAGAAGGGGAGGTTATCGCCTTTCCAACTGAAACTGTCTATGGCCTTGGAGCGGATGCTTGTTCTAACAAAGCCATTGAAAAAATCTTCGAAGCTAAAGGTCGTCCGAGCGACAATCCACTGATTGTACACATTGCGAATAAAGATCAGTTGTCGCAGGCTGCTTCTTCATGGAATGAAACGGCAGAGCGACTGATGGACCGGTTTTGGCCAGGCCCTCTCACGATCATTTTACCGAAAATTGATCGTATTGCTGAACGTACGACTGCCGGTTTAGCAAGTGTCGGCGTGCGGATGCCGGACCATCCCGTTGCACTTGCCTTGATCGAAGCGAGTGGTTTGCCTCTTGCGGCTCCTAGCGCAAACCGATCAGGCAAACCGAGTCCGACGATAGGCGAGCATGTTTATCAGGATTTGAATGGGCGGATCAAAGGGATCATTGATGGAGGTGCGACCGGTGTTGGTTTAGAGTCGACTGTCGTTGAAGTAACTGGGGAAAGGGTGACGATCTTACGCCCTGGCGGCATTACGAAAGCTCAGCTCGAAACAGTTGTCAGTGATGTGAAATGGGATCGCGCCCTTTTGGAAACGCACCAGGTCCCGAAATCTCCTGGGATGAAATATACCCATTACGCACCAGATGCCCCGTTGTACTTAATAGATGGGAACACAGTCTTTTTCCAGTCTCAAATTGAAGAATTTCAACGGGAAGGAAAGAAGGTTGGTGTGCTTGTCAGTGAGGAATTGGCGAGTCAGCTTCAAGCCGATGAAGTTAAAATCTTAGGCTCCTCCTTACAAGTAGAAGGGGTCGCACAAAAGTTGTATCACCAGCTCCGGGCGTTTGACGAAACGGAAGTCGATGTGATTTTAGGAGAAACGTATCCGATTGAAGGCATGGGAGAAGCCCTTATGAATCGTCTTTTAAAAGCAGCCGGTAATCGGGTGATTGCAGAAAACAACGAACGGGACTGACCTAATGAAGGTCAATCCCGTTTTTTTAGGACTGAATTTTGTGTTTTTTACGGCCAAACGACAACGTTCTGCTAAATTCGCGCCACCTTCCCCCTCGAAACCCAAACCTATCCTGCTCAATCCCGTGGCAAGGTGACACTAACTTTTGTCCCTTTATCCACCTCACTTTCGATCGCGATTGAACCGTTATGGTTTTCAATGATCTTATTACAAATCATCATGCCAAGGCCGGTTCCTTTTTCCTTCGTTGTGTAAAAAGGCTCGCCGATGCTTGCCAGCTTTTTTTCTGGAATTCCGCAGCCTTCATCGATAAACGAAATTGTGACGGTATCCTCATTACAGATTGCTCTGATCATTAATAAGCCACCGCTTGATTCCATCGACTCGATTCCGTTTTTCATAAGATTGATGAAGACCTGTTTCATCTGGTCGGCTTCGCAATTCACATTCAAAACCGAATCGAAATCCAGCAGGAATTGGATGTTATAAAGATTCGCTTGTGCTTCCAACAATGAAGTCGCTTCTTTTAATATTTTTGAGAGATCATTTGGTTTAACGTTGCGAGGTTGTGGTTTCGCTAGCATCATGAACTCCCCGACGATCGTGTTGATACGGTCAAGCTCAGACAGCATGATGTCATAGTATTCGAGATTTTCATCACCAGAATTCGCCTTCAGCAGATGGGTGAATCCTTTTAATGAGGTGAGTGGATTCCTGATTTCATGGGCGATACCTGCTGCAAGTTCTCCAAGGACGGCCAGTTTTTCCGACTTCCTCAGAAAATCCTCCGTTTGTTTCCGTTCAGTTATATCACGTGAAATCGTTACGAATGATTCGACTTCATTCTGATAATTGAGGACAACTGTCCCATAACACTCCAATACGACCCAATTCCCGTCTGCATTTTTTACACGGAATTCGATTTTTGAAGAATCCTTCGTCTCCTTCATGTTGACGATCGATTGTATGACAGAAGACAAATCGTCCGGATGGATGACATTCGTCCACTCCATATTTTTAAACCGTCCGGCTTCATAGCCAAGAATCGTAGCATGAGAAGGAGAAGAGTACAAAATTTGCCCACTTGGATGGAAAACATTGATGAGATCCATCGTATGTTCCGTGATGATCCGGTAGTGTTCATTTTGTTTCCGCAAGGCGTCTTGTGCTATTCTCTGCTTGTTGATATCTCTTGAGATTGCGGAATACCCGATGATATTTCCTTCTTCATCTTCTAATGGAGAAAGCGTCACACTAGCGTAAAAATTCGCCCCATCCTTGGTGGCCCGTGTCGTTTCTACCCCGGAATAGTTTTTACCTTTTTTCACTTCATCCAGGATTTTGGCATACTCATTTTTGTAATCGTCAGGAATATAAGGCACCTTTTTTCCAATTAACTCTTCCGCCTTCCAGCCATAAAACCTTTCGAAGGTCGGATTCGCATTGACAAGGCAATCATCCATATCAAAAATCGCGATTGAATCGGCCGAATGGTAGATCATTGACGACAGTCGGTCCCTCAATAGATGGATTTCTTTTTCACGTTTCTTTTGTCTTGTTATATCATGTACAATTCCATAGATGCTATGGACATTATTATCCATGACAATCGGGATGTTGGTCACTTGAACGTTGACACGGTGTCCATCTTTATGGAAGACGACCGTTTCAAAATCCATGACTTCACCGCTGTTTGCTTTTCGGAAATACTCAGTAGCATTATCTCTTTCTTCTGGAACGATAAGTGGCATGAAGTGAGCATTGATCATCTCATTCTCTTCATAGCCGCAAATGGAGAGGACCGCTGGATTGACAAATAGAAACCTCCCATCCTTGTTAAGGGTGAAAATTCCGTCTGGATGATACTTGAAAAGCGTACGGAAGTAGTATTCACGCTCCCTCAATCGTTGTTCAATCTGCTTTTTCTTGCTGATATCAAAACAGAAACCCTGTAGTTGCTTTACGTTCCCTTTACTGTCGTAGATTGGAGAAACTGCTCCGATGTATGGTATCCCATTCAATCGATCTTCGTATGTAACAGCATTGCCTTCCCAGGCGCGGTCATATGAAATGATTCTTTTAAGCGTATGGTCAGTTGGTAAGCATTCATCGAGTTCTTTTCCTTTTATATCAGAAACCTCGAATCCGAACTTCCTCAACAAATTTCCCTGGCAATTGACAAACTTGTAGCTTGATTGTGATTTTTCGACGATGAACATCATGCTGTCCTGTACCTGATCCTTAAACTCCAATTCCTCAGCTCTTGTTAAGATAGAATCGCTTTTATCATTCTGATCATTAGAGATATTTGGATAAAAAGAGTTCATGCTGATCCTCCGCCTTTTTATTTAATCTGGGAGAGTGAATACAAAACAACAATCCCCATCCATCAACAAATCGGAACATTAAAACCGAAATTATTCGTCCTTCGTATAAATTCACTATTAATTCCAATTCTCCTTCGTCAAAACTCGATTTTCCCCTATCCATGTAAGAAATGTCTAATCCGAAGTAGACATGCATAAGGTGAAGTATGGACAAAGGGGGAGGGCGACTGTGACTACTGGACTCTTAGATGAATTGATCACACTTATCATCATGGCGATAGCCTTAGGTATGGATGCGTTTTCGATGGGACTAGGGATGGGAATGATCACACTCCGAATTCGCCAGATTTGCAAGATCGGCCTTTTGATCGGACTATTTCATATGATTATGCCTTTATTAGGGATGACAATAGGAAAACAGCTTACCCTGCATTTTGGCAATCTTGCCACATGGATCGGCGGGGGGCTTTTAATTCTCCTTGGCATTCAGATGATCATTTCCTCTTTACGTACGTCGGATGAACCGTTCATCACTCCTAAAGGATTCGGTATATGGCTTTTTTCGTTAAGTGTGAGTTTAGATAGTTTTTCAGTCGGGCTTAGCCTCGGTATTTTTGGGGCAAAAGTGATCTTGACGATCCTTTTGTTCGGAATCATCAGCATGGGCTTGACCTGGATCGGTTTGCTGATCGGCCGGAAAACGCAAAAATGGTTCGGGTCCTACAGTGAGGCTTTAGGTGGATGCATCCTTCTGTCCTTCGGGTTGAAGCTGATCTTTTAAATAGATGGCTTTTTTATATACCTTATTTTTGATTTTTGCGAAATTCACTCCCTTTCCGCGGGCTAATGAAAAGCGGAAGCGACCGGTTAGGCACGTAGGTCACTGGAAGACTGACGAGGAGGCTCGAACCAAACAAAGACTTGGTTCTGCGTGGGCTAACTCATAAGGATGTCAATCAATGTGTTGCCGCCGCAGGAAGTTTGAAGTGATCCAAGTGCCTGGTCGCTGAGCTAGACATCACTTCACTGAATTAACCTACTTTCGCTCGCTTTTCCTGCAGGAGTGTCGCAAATTTCGCTTCAATTAAACTTAGTCAGAAATCAACAATATTATTAACAAAGCCCAATAGATAAAAAATGCAATGCGGGTTCTTTTTGACTGGACTCGTTTTTGGTGTACGGAACCGAAACATTGAACCTGCTCCATGCATTCTATAAAATAAGAGTTATAAACATGGTGTTGAACTGCCAAGCTAGCAATAGGAGGCATTTGGATGAATATATTATTCGTATGTACTGGAAACACCTGCCGCAGTCCGATGGCAGAAGCGTTGTTGCGACATTATTCCAAGGGGAAGATCGAGGTCCAGTCCGCAGGGATCTATGCAGCTTATGGAAGTCCCGCAAGTTTACAATCCATTGAGGTTTTAAAAGATGAAGGCATCCTGTACAATCATAAATCTCAACCTCTGACAGAAGATTTGGTAGAATGGGCGGACTTGATTTTGACGATGACCACACAGCATAAACAAGCGATCATCTCTCAATTCCCCTCTAAATTGAAGAACGTGCATACGATTAGAGAACACGTCTCCGATCATAAAGAAACGCTCGACAAATTGGATGAGGTATACGACAAAATCGAACAGTTGAGAGTTCAAATCTACGAAACAGATGATGGTAATGATGCTGAAAAACAGGCGCTGTTCACTAAAATACAGGACCTTATTACTGAAGCTGAAAGACTTGAACAATCCATGCCAGTCATGGATGTTTCCGATCCGTTCGGTGGCCCGAAGGAATTATATTGTCAAACGTTTAAAGAATTGGACGAACTTGTACGGAAATTGACTGAAAAATATAGTTGAAAAAGCATTCAAAACCTGAGATAAACAAGATAAGGGAAAACAGTCATGTTGAAAGAGAACACACATCCCCTTACAATGAACACAAACATCATTATACTGGAGGATCTTACTACAATGAAAGTTGCAATCGGAAGTGACCATGCAGGTTACAAAATCAAAGAAGATATAAAAGATGTCATGGATGAATTGAACATCCAATACGAAGATGTAGGATGTAATTGTGAAGATTCGGTCGATTATCCTGATTACGCAGTCCCGGTAGCAGAAAAGGTAGCAAATGGAGAAGTTGACAGAGGCATCTTGATCTGCGGGACAGGAATCGGTATGTCAATCACAGCGAATAAAGTGGATGGCGTCCGTTGTGCGCTTGTACATGACTTGTTCAGTGCAAAAGTTACAAGACTTCACAATGACTCGAATGTACTTGCGATGGGCGAACGGATCATTGGTCCAGGAGTAGCAAAGGAAATTGCGAAAGTCTGGCTCCAAACAGAATTTGAAGGTGGCCGCCACGAACGGCGCGTCAATAAAATGATGGAAGTTGAATCGAAGGCTTAAGGCTTACAACGCTTTTAACCACAATCGGGGAAAAGAAAGGAAGATTGGAATGGACGAATCACTGTATGAGGTTCAACCCCAAGTTGTCGAAGCCCTGGAGGAACTGGACAAAGCGATCCCGCTTTCTTCAAATCAACTATTGGTCGTAGGAGCAAGTACGAGCGAAGTGGTGGGAGAAGCGATTGGAACGTCCGGTACGATGGATGTTGCACATCAGCTTTTTGAAGGCGTAATCGAGTTTCAAGAAAGGACGAATGTCAATATCGCTTTCCAATGCTGTGAGCATCTGAACCGGGCATTGGTGATGGAACGTCAAGCAGCGTTAGAACGAGGATATGAACCTGTGACTGTGGTTCCGGTCCGGTCAGCTGGTGGTGCATTGCCGACCTATGCCTTCCATCACTTGAAAGATCCCGTTATCGTCGAGCATATTAAAGCCGATGCTGGGATTGATATCGGTGACACATTCATCGGGATGCACTTGAAGCATGTTGCAGTACCAGTTCGATCTTCCGTAAAATCGATCGGCCATGCCCACGTGACACTCGCGCGTACCCGTCCGAAACTGATCGGCGGAGAAAGGGCAGTTTATCCAGCTAAAGAAGAAATTTCGTATAAATAGGGATGATGATCAATGAGGTTGATCGCGGCAAGTTGCTGCAGTCAGCCTTTTTTGCTTTGGTCGTTTTCAAATCGTTTGTTGCAAGCCTGAAGTATGAAATTTTGAAAATAAATCTGAAAAATCCTGAATAAATCTAAAAATTCATATTTATGTTAAAAACAATCTGATGTCACGTACGTGTATCTTTGTAAACCCTTTCAATTACAATCCTATGAAATTTCAGAGAAATAGCCCGTTTAGCGTTACGTGACGTTAGCAATAATGATAAAATGTAATCATTGTTTTTAAAAATAGTGTAGAGGTCAGTAAAGGAGTGGAACCATGGATCAACTTAAGAGTCAAGATGCAGTTGTTTTCGATGCGATCCAGGATGAATTGGGTCGTCAGCGCGATAAAATAGAATTGATTGCATCTGAAAACTTTGTCAGCAAAGCTGTAATGGAAGCTCAAGGATCTGTTCTTACTAACAAATATGCAGAGGGTTACCCGGGCCGTAGGTATTACGGTGGCTGTGAGCATGTCGATGTCGTGGAAAACCTTGCAAGAGACCGTGCGAAAGAGCTTTTCGGTGCGGAACACGTTAATGTCCAACCGCATTCAGGAGCGCAAGCGAACATGGCGGTTTATTTCACCATCCTGGAGCAAGGCGACACAGTGCTTGGGATGAACCTATCTCACGGAGGACATCTGACACACGGAAGTCCGGTCAACTTCAGCGGTATCCAATACAATTTCGTCGAGTACGGTGTAGATGAAGAAACACATACAATTCAGTACGACAAGGTGCTGGAATTAGCCAAGGAACATAAGCCGAAGCTGATCGTTGCCGGTGCTAGTGCTTATCCGCGTGAAATCGATTTTAAAAAGTTCAGAGAGATCGCAGATGAAGTCGGTGCATACTTAATGGTGGACATGGCTCATATTGCTGGCCTTGTAGCGACAGGTCATCACCCGAATCCTGTACCGCATTCACACTTCGTGACGACTACCACACATAAGACCTTACGTGGACCACGTGGCGGGATGATTTTATGTAAAGAAGAATTTGCGAAGAAAATCGATAAATCGATCTTCCCAGGAATCCAGGGTGGTCCGCTCATGCACGTGATCGCTGCAAAGGCGGTTGCTTTCGGGGAAGCACTTAAAGACGATTTCAAAACATATTCTCAAAATGTGATCGATAATGCACGTTTGCTTGGAGAAGCTTTGAATGAAGAAGGCCTATCGCTTGTTTCAGGTGGAACGGATAATCACTTGTTGCTTGTCGATGTCCGTAATATGGACGTAACAGGGAAGGTGGCAGAGCGTGCCCTTGATGATATCGGAATCACTGCCAATAAAAACACGATTCCGTTTGATCCCGAAAGTCCATTCGTGACGAGTGGTCTCCGTATTGGAACAGCGGCAGTCACATCAAGAGGTTTCGGGGCAGAAGATATGAAGGAGATCGCCTCCATCATCGCCCTTGTCCTTCGCAACCCAGAGGATGAAGAAACAAAAACTGCTGCCAAAGAGCGTGTGGAGAGACTTTCTTCTAAATACGCGTTATACAAATAAAAATGGTTCAATGGGAGGGCGGCGGTTTACCGGCCGCCTTCTTTTTCAATACAAATCGCTTTTGTAGATAATTTCAAATTTTTGGAAGTTGACCCCGGATTTTTGTAGATAATCCATTTCTTCTATTCTTATCATTAACTTTTTCAAGCCATTTTGATGAAAACGTGACCTTCGCTACGTCTTTTCCTTCTATAAACGCCTTTATCTTAAAACCCAACCCAAAAGTGGACCTGAGTAGGCCGTTTTTGCCAATAGTGTCTCACCTTGGAGACCGTAACCCAGGTCATCCACTTATACACTTACCTCGAATTTCTACTCAATTGGTACTGTTTTTGTTTCAGGTATGATTTTCCTGACGAATCGTGTTGAACTTGCCACCTTTTTTCTGTACAATTTGCGAGAGGCAAAAAACCTTGAGAGGAGTTGCAAAGACTAAGTTTTGAGACAACTCTAATTTTACATAAACTAATAAGGAGAGATGATGAATGAGTAAAGTACACGTTCTTGAACATCCGTTGATCCAACACAAGATTACTTATATCCGTGATGAATCAACCGGAACGAAAGAATTCCGTGAGCTTGTCGATGAAGTTGCAGCCCTCATGGCGTTCGAAATCACGAGGGAACTTCCCCTGCAAGAGGTAACGGTGAAAACACCGGTTTCTGAAGCGAAGGCATACACGATTGCGGGTAAGAAGCTAGGCTTGGTGCCGATTCTTCGTGCAGGTTTAGGGATGGTTGATGGAATCCTGAAGTTGATCCCTGCCGCAAAGGTCGGGCATGTCGGATTATATCGTGATCCGGAAACGTTACAGCCTGTAGAGTATTATGTGAAGCTTCCTAGCGATATTGAAGAACGTGAACTCATCGTAATCGATCCTATGCTTGCTACTGGGGGTTCTGCTGTTGCAGCGATCAACTCCTTGAAAAAGCGCGGTTCCCAGAACATCAAGCTGATGTGTCTGATTGCTGCACCTGAAGGAGTAAAAATGGTTCAAGAAGCCCATCCAGATGTCGATATTTACCTTGGGGCAATGGATGAATACTTGAACGAAAAAGGATATATCGTTCCAGGACTTGGAGATGCAGGAGACCGATTGTTCGGCACAAAATAAATGGATAATCATCAGGTGAAAAAAGGTTCAAAAAGTGTTCAAATCTTACCATGATTTTCGCTTGTAACACAATTGACATGTACTAGTGGCTATAGTATTCTTACAAAGGATGTATGATAAGGTTTTCATACCTACTATATCTACATTCTCGCAACTTTTAAATCTCGTCTATTACTCCGGCTTATGCCCAAAATTTTTTTGCGTATAAGTTCTCATCTTAAACCTCAAAACCAAGCCATTTTACAAAGGAGTGCGATAAGATGCGCACTGGTAAACGTTCACCTCTCCACTCGATGGCATTGATGTCCGGTATTCTCTCCCAATTAGTAGGGTCGATACTTGTCGGCATTTTCGGTGGCATGTGGTTGGATCGTAGTTTGGATACAGCTCCGTTCTTGATGATCATCGGACTGTTCATTGGTTTAGCAGCAGGAGTATACGGGATGATCAAGTTAATTCAGCGCTATTTTGGAGAAGAGGACCAATGACAGAGAACCTCTCGACGTACAACAACGCGTTCCGACGGTATATAAAATACAGTCTATATCTGCTATCAATTTGTGTATTAGGCTGGGGTTTTACGAGCTACAAGCAAGTATTCCTCGGATTGGTGCTGGGGATAGCCGTGAGTATGTACAATGTATGGTCAATGCACCGTAGGATCGATCGCGTTGGACAAGCTGTGACCGAAGGAACAAAGGTAAAAACGATGGGATCTCTTTCAAGATTGATGACAGCTGGACTGGCTGTATTGATCGCCACTCGTTTTCCTGAATACTTCAACTTGATTGCAGTAGTAGTAGGTTTACTCATGATATACCTAATCATGTTGATAGATTTTTATTTTGCTTCTAAATGAATTTTGGGGAAGAGAGGTGAAAGAATTGAATCATGGAGCGCCTACGTTTGACTTATTTGGATTAACCTTCAACACTTCCAATGTAATGATGATTACAATTGCATCCGTAATTGTGTTCATAATTGGTGTACTCGGTTCACGGAGCTTACAGATGCGGCCAACCGGAATGCAGAACTTCATGGAATGGCTCATCGATTTCGTAAAAGGAATCATCAACAGCACGATGGACTGGAAAACAGGTGGACGCTTCCTGACGCTAGGATTGACGATTATCATGTACATATTCGTCTCCAATATGCTCGGACTTCCATTTGCGATCGCAATCGGCGATGATCTCTGGTGGAAATCACCAACAGCTGATCCAACGATCACATTGACACTTGCCATCATGGTTGTGGTACTCACGCACTTCTACGCTATCAAAGTAAAAGGAGCAAAATCATACGGCAGTGATTTCTTCAAGCCGATGAAATTCATGTTCCCGCTTAAAATCATAGAAGAATTCGCAAACACGTTGACGCTCGGTCTTCGTCTTTACGGAAACATCTATGCAGGTGAAGTATTGCTGGGATTACTTGCAGCAGCAGGTACTGCCGGGATCCTCTCAGGAATCTTGTCCTTTGTGCCGATGCTCGTATGGCAAGGATTCAGTGTCTTTGTCGGAACCATCCAGGCATTCATCTTTACAATGCTGACTATGGTTTATATGGCTCACAAGGTCAGTGACGAACACTAGGATGTTTAAACTGCAACGAATGATAAACGGCGTATTTCCGACGCACAGGACGTGCTAGTACTGCCGTTGTCACAGGATGTGACGTATTTAGGCAGTGATTGTTACGCCGCGAACTACTTGTTTCTGATCCGTCACATTTTAAACACTTATTAAAATGAAGTTTTAAAATGTAACGAATGATTTCGAAATGGACCATAGTATAGCGTCATATGACATCATAAGTGATGTACTGAACAAACATGCAAGTCTTTGATTCTAGGAATAAGCCCATTTATGGGAAGAAATTATAAACTAATCTATATTTCTCAAGGAGGAAATTTAAATGAATTTAATCGCAGCTGCAATTGCAGTAGGTCTAGCGGCAATTGGTGCCGGTGTAGGTAACGGTCTTATCGTAGGACGTACAGTAGAAGGGATCGCTCGTCAACCAGAATTACGCGGAACTCTTCAAACAACAATGTTTATCGGTATCGCATTAGTTGAGGCACTTCCAATCATCGGTGTCGTTATCGCGTTCATCGTACTTGGCGGCGAATAATCAATAACTTTCTGTAGCGTTACCCTGTAGTTTTCATAATGGCGAAGTTCTATGTGGACCTCGCCATTCCTTATGTATGACCTATGAAGGGAGGAACCGCTGTGCAATTCTTGAATCCAGACAGTCTAATTTTGGGTGCGGGTGGTTTTTTTGCCGGCGATATATTATATCAGTTACTAGCGTTTATCGTTTTATTATTCTTGCTGCGTAAATATGCTTGGGGTCCATTGATGGGCATCATGAAAAAACGTGAACAGCATATCGCAAGTGAAATAAATGAAGCTGAAACAAGCCGTAAGGAAGCTCAAGCTTACCTGAAGGAACAAACTGAGGCTTTGAAAGAAGCACGTAAAGAAGCACAAGCACTGATCGAATCAGCTAAAAAGCAAGGTGAGCAACAAGGTGAGAGCATTCTTCAAGCTGCACGTGAAGAAGCTGTTCGTATGAAGGAATCAGCTCTATCTGAAATCGAACGTGAAAAAGAACAAGCTGTACAAACGTTGCGTGATGAAGTGGCAACATTGTCTGTTCAAATCGCGTCTAAGGTGATCGCCAAGGAACTGGATGAGAAGTCCCAGGAAAAACTTGTTGATGATTATCTTAAAGAGGTAGGCGAAGGTCGATGAGTAAGGACAAAGAAGTCGTAGCAAAACGTTACGCCGCTGCTCTTTTCGAAGTCGTACGGGAGCAAAATGCACTCGATAAGGTCGAAAAAGAGCTTGTCAGCGTAAAAACCGTCATCCAAGAGAATGATCAATTACTTACGATCCTGAATCATCCTAAGATTTCAATCGATGACAAGAAAGCATTATTATCAAAAGTATTTGGCAATCAACTATCTGAACCTGTCCACAATACACTTTTATTGATGGTCGACCGTAAACGTGAAGCTTTGATTCCGAGCATGGTCGAACAATATATCCAATTGGCAAATGAAGAACGTGGTGTAGCAGATGCTACTGTCTATTCCGTTCGCATTTTGACTGATGAAGAACAACAAGCGATTTCCAAAACGTTCGCTGAGCGTCTTAACGTAAAAGAGCTTCGTGTTGAAAATGTAATCGACCAGGATCTTGTCGGTGGAATCAAAGTCAAGATCGGTAATCGTATTTTCGACGGAAGCGTCAGTGGTAAGTTGAACCGAATTCAACGTCAATTAGTCTCCAAGTGAGACGAGTACGATAGGGGTGAAATTCATGAGCATTAAAGCGGAAGAAATTAGTTCGCTGATCAAACAACAAATTGAAAACTATTCTTCTGAAATAGAAGTAAGTGATGTAGGTACCGTTATTCAAGTTGGGGACGGTATCGCACGTGTCCATGGATTAGACAATGTCATGGCTGGTGAGCTCGTTGAATTCTCCAATGGTGTAATGGGTATGGCCCAAAACCTTGAGGAAAACAACGTCGGTATCATCATCCTTGGACCATACGTCGATATCCGTGAAGGAGATGAAGTCAAGCGTACAGGCCGTATCATGGAGGTACCTGTAGGTGAAGAACTTCTTGGACGTGTTGTCAACTCTCTTGGACAACCCGTTGATGGGAAAGGTGCGATCGAAACATCAAGAACACGTCCGATCGAAAGTCCGGCACCAGGGGTTATGGATCGTAAATCAGTACACGAGCCGCTTCAAACAGGAATCAAAGCAATCGACTCATTGATTCCAATCGGACGTGGACAGCGTGAGTTGATCATCGGTGACCGTCAAACAGGTAAGACAGCGATCGCGATCGATACGATCATCAACCAAAAAGACGAAGATATGATTTGTATCTACGTTGCAATCGGACAAAAAGAATCAACAGTTGCAGGTGTTGTTGAAACACTTCGTGAGCACGGAGCACTTGATTACACGATCGTCGTAACGGCGAGTGCGTCACAACCAGCTCCACTTCTTTACCTTGCTCCATATGCTGGGGTAACAATGGGTGAAGACTTCATGTACAACGGTAAGCACGTCCTTGTCATTTATGATGACCTTTCGAAGCAAGCTGCTGCATACCGTGAACTGTCACTACTACTTCGTCGTCCTCCAGGCCGTGAAGCATTCCCAGGGGATGTATTCTACCTTCACTCTCGTTTACTAGAGCGTGCAGCGAAGTTGAGTGATGCTAAGGGCGGCGGTTCATTGACTGCACTTCCATTCATTGAAACGCAAGCGGGTGACGTTTCGGCTTATATCCCGACTAACGTTATCTCGATCACTGACGGACAGATCTTCTTACAATCAGATCTATTCTTCTCAGGAGTGCGTCCAGCAGTTAACGCAGGTCTTTCTGTATCCCGTGTTGGGGGATCCGCACAGGTTAAAGCAATGCGTAAAGTTTCAGGTACACTGCGTCTTGACTTGGCATCTTACCGTGAGCTTGAAGCATTCGCTCAATTCGGGTCGGATCTTGATAAAGCAACTCAGGCAAAATTGAACCGTGGTGCTCGTACTGTTGAAGTATTGAAACAAGGTTTGCACAAGCCACTTGCTGTTGATAAGCAGGTTGCCAGCCTTTATGCGCTTACAAAAGGTTTCTTGGATGACATTCCAGTCGAAGACATCCAACGGTTCGAGGAAGAATTCCACACTTGGCTAGACCATAACCGTAAGGAATTGCTTGCTGGAATCCGTAAAACTGGAAATCTTCCTGAAGACGAAGATATGGGTAGCGCGATTAACGAATTCAAGAAAACATTTGTTGTATCAGAGTAATCTTAGCGACATCCCGTTTTCTTTCGGATCATAATGGGACGGAACCCAAGTCTTCGTCCCTTTAATAAAGGTGGTGAAACGAGTGGCATCGTTACGTGATATTCAAACAAGAATCAACTCTACGAAAAAGACCAAACAAATCACGAAGGCAATGGAGATGGTTTCAGCAGCGAAATTGAACCGTGCTGAAAACAATGCAAAATCCTTCGTAACTTATATGAATAAGATTCAGGAGGTTGTCTCAAGTATTGCGAGTGGCAGTTCGAATGCACGTCATCCAATGCTCCAAAGCCGACCTGTCAAAAAGACTGGTTACCTTGTAATCACTGCTGATAAAGGCCTCGCAGGTCCATATAACAGCAGCGTCCTACGTCATGTCTACCGTACGATTCAGGAACGACATAATTCGAAGGACGAATATACAGTAATCGTTGTCGGTAAAGTCGGTTTGAGTTTCTTCAAGAACCGGAACATGCCAGTTGAAGACAGCATCGTAGGTCTTGCCGATCAACCAGAATTTGCTGATATCAAAGAGATCGCGAGTCAAGCTGTACAGAAATTCGCTGATGAAGTTTACGATGAATTGTATATGTATTACAACCACTATGTGAGTGCGATCCAGCAGGACCTCACAGAAAAGAAGTTGTTGCCACTTACGGATATCGGTGGAGAAGAGAAAGCGAAAAGTTCCTATGAATATGAGCCATCTGAAGAAGAAATTCTTGAAGACCTTCTTCCTCAGTATGCAGAAAGCTTGATTTATGGTGCTTTACTAGATGCAAAGGCTAGTGAACATGCTTCTCGTATGACTGCAATGAAGAGTGCAACTGATAATGCAGATGAAATTATCGGTAGCCTTTCACTTTCATACAACCGAGCTCGTCAGGCCGCAATCACTCAAGAAATCACTGAGATTGTCGGTGGAGCAGCAGCACTTGAATAGACCAATAGACCTTAGGGTCAGAAACATATAGCATCCTCAAAAGGACGTTAGGAGGGAAAAACATGAACAAAGGACGTATCACTCAAGTCATGGGTCCGGTTGTCGACGTACAGTTCGAGAGCGGGAACCTGCCTGAGATTTATAATGCACTTAAAGTTCAAAGCACTGAGGGAGAAAAGTCAATCGATTTGACTCTCGAAGTTTCACTTCACCTTGGTGATGATACTGTTCGTACCGTCGCGATGGCTTCCACCGACGGACTCGTTAGAGGAACGGAAGCAGTAGATACTGGATCACCGATCGCGGTACCAGTCGGTGACGTAACATTAGGTCGTGTTTTCAACGTACTAGGTGAAAAGATTGACCTTGATGAGGAGCTTCAACCAGGCATCCAACGTGACCCGATTCACCGTGAAGCACCGAAATTCGATGAACTTACAACGAAAACGGAGATTCTTGAAACAGGAATCAAAGTCGTTGACCTTCTTGCACCATACGTAAAAGGTGGTAAGATCGGGTTGTTCGGAGGAGCAGGAGTAGGGAAGACGGTATTGATCCAGGAGCTTATCAACAACATCGCACAAGAACACGGTGGTATTTCCGTTTTCGCAGGTGTTGGAGAGCGTACTCGTGAAGGAAACGACCTTTACTACGAAATGAAAGACTCCGGAGTAATCAACAAGACAGCGATGGTATTCGGTCAGATGAACGAACCACCAGGAGCTCGTCAACGTGTTGCATTGACTGGATTGACAATGGCGGAGTACTTCCGTGATGAGCAAGGACAAGACGTATTGTTCTTCATCGATAACATTTTCCGTTTCACACAAGCAGGTTCTGAGGTTTCTGCCCTATTAGGACGTATGCCTTCAGCGGTTGGTTACCAGCCGACACTCGCTACTGAAATGGGTCAATTGCAAGAACGTATCACATCGACGAAGAAAGGTTCTGTAACGTCGATCCAGGCGATCTACGTACCTGCCGATGACTACACTGACCCAGCACCAGCAACAACGTTCGCTCACTTGGATGCAACGACGAACCTTGAGCGTAAGCTTTCTGAAATGGGTATCTACCCTGCGGTTGACCCACTTGCTTCAACTTCTCGTGCACTTGCACCGGAAATCGTTGGAGAAGAGCACTACAATGTGGCTCGACAAGTACAACAGACGCTTCAACGTTACAAGGAACTTCAAGACATCATCGCGATCCTTGGTATGGATGAGTTGAGTGACGAAGACAAATTGACAGTATCCCGTGCTCGTCGTATTCAGTTCTTCTTATCTCAAAACTTCCACGTTGCCGAACAGTTCACAGGTCAAAAAGGTTCATATGTACCTGTAAAGGAAACGATCGAAGGATTCAAACAAATCCTTGAAGGTAAGCATGACGATATCCCTGAGGACGCATTCCGTCTTGTTGGAAGAATTGAAGAAGTACTTGAAAAAGCTAAACAAATGGCATAAATGATCTGTGCAAAATGAAGGTAAATCTTTATCTGATTTTTGTACAAAGGCCCGAGGAGGGGTTTCATGAAGACATTCACGGTAAGTGTCGTCACCCCTGATGGCCCTGTGTATGAAGTAACAGGCGCAGAAATGGTCAGCGCAAAAGCCACCAGTGGTGAGCTTGGAATCCTGCCAGGCCACATTCCGCTTGTAGCGCCGTTGACCATCAACGCTGTTCGCGTCCAGAAAGACAACAATACACAGATCTTGGCTGTTAGTGGTGGCTTTATAGAGGTACGGCCGGACCAGGTGACAATCCTTGCACAAGCAGCAGAACGTGCAGCAGACATCAATGTCGATCGTGCAAAAGCTGCGAAAGAACGTGCAGAGAAACGCCTGCAAGGTTCGAAACAAGAAGACATCGATTTCAAACGCGCGCAGTATGCATTAGACCGCGCAATCAATCGAATCAATATTACAAGCAGATAAAGCTGCTTACAAAGACCTTTTCAGCTCGATTTTAAGCTGGGAGGGTCTTTTTTTTAATCTTCCTTGTTGATTTTTAAACGAAATTCACTACCATTCAAGGGCTGAAGAAAAGCGGAGGCGATCCGCAAAGTCACACAGGTCACTGGAAAACTGACGATGATGCTGTGGTCGCTGCAGGAAGTTTGAAGTAATCCAAGTGACTGGTCGCTGAGCTGGACATCACATCTTGCAAAAACTTAGTTCCGCACTCTATCCTCGCGGAAACCCAGTTGTACTAACCCGTTAGCGGACACAGGAGACCTTATTTGACTAAAATAATGGAATTTTTCAAACTTAGCGGACACCAGGGACCTTATTTCGCAAATATCATAGGAAATCGGCTATTTTGGTCACAATTAACGGCTGTGGTGTCCGTTAAATTTCAGAAACAGCGATTTTGTCACAAATAACGGCTCTGATGTCCGTTAGTTAACTGATAACATCGCTGCGGGGGTCTTGCCTGGACCATTGTTCCCGCAGGAGTGGTTCTGTAACAGAACGTTTGTTTAAAAATCCACAAAAAAGCAGATCACTTCTTTGAAATGACCTGCAGACAAAAAATCCATATCATGTGTTATGTTCTTGGGATACCGGTTGAATCAGTAGTTTGTATACGCTTGTTATACCGGATGTCTGTTATGATCGCATATAAAATCGAGAGAACAGTCAAGAGTAATAGAACTCCCGAAATTGGTCGAGTAATGAAAAGCGTCAGATCACTATTGGTCGTAATTGCGATCCGTAAGTTTTCCTCTGTCAACGGCCCAAGAATGACACCCAGAATAAAGGCAGGTAGTGAAAAATTGCCTAGCTTCATCAAGTAACCCACAATTCCAAACAGTAGTAAAACCCAAATGTCGAAGACCCGATTATTGATAGCGAAGCTTCCTAGTGCACACAAAATAATGACCACAGGAATGAGGTAATGCATCGGAACGTCATTGATCCTCAGGAAAAATTTGATACCAAATGATTGTATGATGAGCATGAATATAGCCGAAATAAAGAATGAGAGAAAGATCCCATAGGCCAAAACTGGTTCAGAGACAAAAAAGTACGGGCCGGGTTGAATTCCGTGGACTAAAAGAGCTCCCATCATCATTACTGTAACCGCGCTTCCTGGAATTCCCAAAGCAAGTGTAGGTATCAGAGCGCCTCCCTCTGAAGAGTTGTTTGCAGATTCAGCAGCAATGATGCCATCCTGAGTCCCTTTTCCAAATTTACTTGGGTTTCTAGACATTTTTTTAGCAATATCATAGCTAAGGATATTAGCAATACTTGAACCTGCTCCAGGCAGGGCACCGATAAAGGTTCCTACAAAGGATGAGCGGATCACATTCGCCCACGAGGAAATCATATTTTTCAAGGTCTTGCTGACGGGATAGGATAACCTGATATTTTGATTGAATTCCAGCTTTTCCTTTTTTTCTTTTTTAGCTTCAGATAGGAGTTGAGAGAAAGCAAAGATCCCGATCAAAACAGGTAAAAATGCAAACCCGCTCAGCATTTCCACAGATCCGAAAGTGAAACGCTCAACTCCCATTATAGGATCGGTTCCAATTGTGCCGATAAACATGCCAACCAGACCAGCTATTAATCCTTTTATCAAATTTCCCTCACCTAAACTTGCAATAGCGCTTAATCCAAAGACCATCAGACTGAAAAATTCCCAGGCTCCGAATTTGATCGCCCATGTCGATAACATTGGAGCAGCCAAAACGAGAATCACTCCACCGATAATCGAACCGATGAAGGAAGACCATAATCCGATAGCTAGCGCTTTTCCAGGCTCCCCGTTCTTTACCATGGGATAACCATCAAAGGTTGTAGCCATTGCAGAAGGAGTTCCTGGAATCCCTAATAAGCAGGCAGAAATCAACCCACCGGAAGCACCACCAAGCCAAACTCCCATCATCAATGAAATTCCTGCAAGTGGTTCTAAACCAAAACTGAAAGGTAGGGTTAGCGCTACTGCCATGGTAATTGTAAAGCCGGGAATACATCCGAAGACGATTCCAGCAATGACTCCTATCATCATCAATAGCAGAGTATCCCAGTGCATGATTGCTTGAATTCCTAAAAGTAAGTTATCCAATCGTTAACCCTCCTTAGAAAAAGATTCCCTTTGGTAGATAAACGTTCAAGACGTTCTGAAAGATGACTGAAAGGGTAACAGTGATTACTAGTAAACTGACTATTGGGATCACATGGCTTTTAACCGGTCTCTTCTCAGGTAAGATCAGTAGATAAATAATCGTAATGAAAATGAAAGAAGAAATGATGAAACCAAGAAAATCCAAACTTAAGATATAGAGAGCAAAAAGGGTAAAGATGATCCATACGATGCCCTCTTTTTGATTTTTGTCCTTCTTCTTTTCAGTTTTTTTTTCTTTTTTCAAGAACGATTGAATAAGCATTAGAATCGTCAAAATGGAAATCAACCCTAAAAGAAGACGCGGGAAAAATGCTGCTGAGATCTCAGTAAGGCCCTTTGTATCGATGAATGTCGATTGATAATAAAAGAATATACAGAATAAAAGTAGTACGGCTCCTGCAATATGTTCTTTAGTCATACGCAACCCCCGTTTCGTTGTTTTCCCTATCCGTATTAATCGATGACACCTTGACTTTTCAGCATACCGCTCAAATAATCGACATCATCCTGAAGATACTTAGCGTATTCTTCGTTATCCATGTATCTGACCTCTACACCCATCTTTTCCATTTCCTCGACAAACTTAGGGTTCTCTGCGACCTTTTTAATGGCATCACTTAAAGTTTTGACAATTTCTTCAGGTGTCCCTTCTGGGGCGAAAAATCCTCGATTAGTTGCGTTTGTAAAGTCGATGCCTTGCTCTTTCAATGTCGGTACATCAGGAAGAGCAGGGGTTCTTTCCTCTGTAGCAATTCCTAACATTTTGAGTTGGTCGGCTTTCATATATTCCTTAGCAGCAGGTATGGTAGTTGCTCCAAAGTCAAGATGCTGTCCTAGCAAAGCTTGGGTACGTTTAGCAGTCCCGTCATAGCCGACAATTTTGAATTTAACATCCGCTTTGTCTTGGATACCAAGAGGTACAATGTGTGAAGTGGAACCGATGGATGCCCCGAAGCTGATTGATTCCGGATCTTCCTTCAGTTGTTCAACTACATCCTTCATGCTGTCCCAGGGGTTGTCCACATGAGTTGCAATCAACTGAGGTGCTGATGTAAGCAGGGAGACAGGTTCGAAGGAAGAATAGTCAAAGTCTGTTTTTCCCATTAGTTTAGAAATCCCGATTGAATCATGACCAGCTAGGATTGTATATCCGTCTGGTTCAGCTTTCATAGCTTCCTCAGCACCGATGGATCCGCTGCCTCCATTGATATTTTGGATCGTTATTTTGGTTTCCAATTCTTTTTCTAAATACTTTACTGCAACCCGGTTGATGACATCCGTATCCCCACCTGCAGACCAGGGAACGATCAACTTGATATTTTTTTCTGGGTAATTTGAGGAATCACTTGAGGCTGAACAACCTGTTAGAGCAGTGACGATCGAAAGAGTGAACACGAATGCGAAAAGCATTTTCTTCTTCAATTGTTTCATTTTTACTCCCCCTAGTTATAAAATTGAAAGGAATGAACCCATTTATTCACCATTTGTAAATGTAATTTGGCGTTTGGATTCCCTTTTGTTTCAAATAAGTATATACAAAATATTTCGACAAGTCTATGAGGTGATTAAATTTTCTGATTAATTTTTAGGATCTGTTAGTGGTTATTGTTGATTTCTGCGAAATTCACTCCCTTTCCGCGAGCTGACGAAAAGCGGAAGCGACCCGATTAGTCACACAGGTCACTGGAAAACTGACGAGGAGGCTGTCGCCGCCACAGGAAGTTTAAATTGATCCAAGTGACTGGTCGCTGAGCTAGACAGCACTTAATCTAAATGTGGGGTCTCGCCAGGCTCGCTTTTCCCGCAGGAGTGCCGCGAATTTCGTACTAAAATCAACGTAGTCCTTTAACAGAGTCTTTAATTAAAAGCTTTTTATGCCTATTTATATAAGGAGAAAAATAGGTTAAAAGTATGAAATTGTAAAACGGCTTGATTGTTTAGCAAACTCATTATCTATATAATAAAGGGAGATAAACTTTACATTTGTGTGGTGAGGGAATGAAAATTGATCAGATTGATAAGAAAATCTTAGAACTACTTACTCAAAACGGAAGAATGTCGTATGTGGATATAGGCAAAGAACTGAATTTATCCAGAGTCTCTGTGAGAGAAAGAATCAACCAATTATTAAAAAATGGTGTTATTGAAAAGTTCAGTGTCATGATCAATTCAGAAAAAGTGGGAAAGAATGTATCCGCTTTTTTTGAAGTGGATTGTGAACCGAATGCTTTAGTGAAAGTAGCGGAAGCACTAGCCAGCAATCCTAATGTCGCAAGCTGTTATCAAATGACAGGACCAAGTACGTTGCACATGCATGTCTTGGTTAATGATTTCATCGCATTGGAATCATTTATTAACAATGAATTATATGCTCTTGAAGGGATTACACGGGTTGAAAGTCATATTCTCTTAAGAAGGTTTAAGAGTAGAGCAGGACTTAAGTTATAGATAAACGATCGAGGTTCTACAAAACGGAAATTTAATAGGATTATTTATACATGCCGGAGGAGAAAACGCTTCTCCGGCTTTTTTATTTGACAAAAAGAAGTATTTTTCGAAATACTTCAATTTTTTTGTATATTTTGTGGATTTTTGTCTTGAGTATCTATATAATCATAAATAATTTAATTGACCATACATTTGTAAATAAAATAAGGGATATGAATTAACAAATGTACAAAAAATAAATAATTACTTTTCGAAAAGATATCTATAATTTTCCATCTTCATTATTGAAATTGGGATTATTTTTTCATTTTTTATTTCGTATGCCGAAATTATTGGAGGTGAAATCATGATTAGTCTTATTCTTAGACGTCTTTTACAGTTGGTGTTATTGCTTTTTGGGATATCCTTTATCGTTTTTATGAGTATGCATATTTCACCAGGTGACCCTGCGAGTATAATCGGTGGGCCGACTGCAACGGAATCTGATATTGAAGCAATCAGGGATAATCTCGGTTTGAATGATCCGGTATTGGTCCAATACGGAAATTACATAGCAGGGGTTCTCCAAGGGGACCTCGGGTTTTCCTATCAATCAAAAGAATCCGTAAGTGAAGCAATCCTCACCAGGTTTCCCAATACACTGAACCTTGCCATAGCAAGCATGATTGTTGCCGTAGTCATTGGGGTTACAGCAGGGATCATCTCTGCATTGAAGCAAAACTCATGGCTTGATATTTCAAGCACAACAGTTGCGCTTGCCGGGATATCTATTCCGAATTTTTGGCTCGGGACGGTTCTGATTCTGATCTTTGCAGTTAATTTGCAATGGCTTCCTGTGGGAGGGTTAAGTGCTCCTTTTTGGACAATCGAGGGGATGAAACAGCTGATATTGCCTGCAATTACTTTAGGGACAGGATCAGCTGCAATGATTGCCCGAATGAGTCGTTCAACAATGTTGGAAGTGATCAGGGCTGATTTCATCCGGACAGCCAGGGCTAAGGGAGTAAAGGAAAAATCAGTTGTTTGGATTCATGCATTAAGAAATGCGATGATTCCAGTCATCACAGTCATTGGTTTGAATTTCGGGTTCCTTTTAGGAGGAACGATCATAACTGAACAAGTCTTTGCCATCAATGGGGTAGGGCGACTGATGATTGAAGCGATCGCAGCTAGAGACTTTCCTATGGTACAAGGGTCAGTCCTGCTTGTTGCCACCCTGTTCGTGCTTGTAAATCTGATCGTTGACATTATATATGCGTTTATTGATCCACGAATCAGCTACGATTAATCGGTTTGAAAGGAGGTTCTCAAATGTCTGGAGAGGCAGTAGCTTCAAATTCAAAATTTGAAAACAGCAAACAAAAAAAAGAGAAAATGGTGTTAGTGATCACAAAACGATTATTAAAGAACAGATTAGCAGTATTTGGTCTGATCATCATTTTCATACAAGCTTTGATGGCTATTTTCGCAGATTGGATCACTACATTTGATCCCGTTCACCAATCACTGGCAGAAAGTGAGTTACCTGTTTTTTCAGAGGGGCATTGGCTAGGTACGGATAATTATGGTCGGGATATGTGGAGCAGGATCGTCTTTGGTGCCAGGATATCTCTGGTTGTCGGTTTCGCATCCGTCATTCTCGGTTTAATCGGTGGAATAACGTTAGGACTTATATCTGGTTATTATAAAAAACTTGATGGAATCATCATGCGATTTGTAGATCTGTTGTTTGCTTTTCCAGGAATTTTATTGGCCATGTTAATCATTGCAATGTTAGGAACAAGTCTAGTGAACGTAATGATTGCGATAAGTATTTGGTCGATACCGACATGCGCCCGAATTGTAAGGGGAAGTGTCTTAACTGTAAAAAAACAAGAATACATCGTAGCGATGAAATCTCTCGGGGCAAGTAATTTCCGTATTCTCATCAAACATATTCTACCGAATTGCATGGCTCCGATCATCGTGTTTGCAACAATGAGAATGGCTACTGCGATTCTTTCAACATCTGCACTTAGTTTTTTGGGACTTGGTGCACAGCCGCCGATACCGGAGTGGGGCGCTATGATTGCAGCTGGTCAGGATTTTATGTGGACATCACCACATATGACAATAGTTCCAGGGATTGCAATCATGCTAGTTGTGTTTGCGTTTAATGTTTTGGGTGATGGGTTGCGTGATGCGTTGGACCCTAACATGGATTTCAATAACTAAAAATCAACGGGAGGAAAGGTTAAAATGAAAATGAAACGCTTGAGCACTTGTTTATTGGTTGTCTTCTTAATCGTATCTGTCGCATTAGCAGGTTGCAGTGGAGGAGAGTCAGGTAAAGGCTCTGGAGGTGGGGACGTTCCTCAGGAGCTGACGTATGCGACTACAACAAAGGCGGTGGGTCTATCACCGATCGAAACAAACGACTCGGTTTCATCCCGAGTTATTGAACAAATCTATGAAACTTTATTCATCCGGGATGAAAAGTCGATGGAAATCGTTCCATACCTTGCAGAATCATATGAAAACCCAGATCAGAAAACCTGGGTGATCAAACTGAAAGAGGGAATCAAGTTCCATGATGGAACTGACTTTAATGCTGAAGCTGTAAAATATACATTCGATAAGTTCAGAAATCCGGAAACTGCGGCACCTCGAGCATCCTTATTGGAGCCGATTGAATCCATCGAGGTGAAAGATGAATATACCGTTGTCATCAAAACGAAAGAACCGTATGGTGCAATGCTTGCAGCATTATCCCATTCAAATGCGTCAATTGTGAGCCCAACCGCTGATAAAAAGGGGAATTTGAACAAGGAGCCTGTCGGGACTGGCCCTTTTAAATTTGTTGAATGGAAGTCAGGGAACCATATTACGCTAGAAGGCAATAAGGATTATTGGCAAGATCCACCTCAACTTGATAAAGTGACGTTCAAAGTCGTTCCTGAAGTGAATACAGCTGTCTCAATGCTTCAAACTGGAGAGGTTCAATTCATTGATGGACTTACGGCTGAGCATTTGCCACGACTTGAATCGCTTAAAAATGTCGAGATCATGAAAAAAGAAGGAACCCCCATATCATACCTTGGCTTTAACATGGCTAAAGCTCCATCAAATGAGCTTCCATTCAGACAGGCTGTTGCACACGCATTAGACAGAGAGGCTTATGTTAAAAAATTAAAAGGATTAGGTGTCGGATCCAACAGCATCATTGGGCCGAAAGTTTTTGGTTATGACCAGTCAGCCGAAGAATTAGGTTACGAGTATGATCCGGAGAAGGCAAAACAACTCCTTGAAGAAAATGGATATTCTGGGGATGAAGTCAAAATGTTGGTTGCGAATACGCCAGTGTATATGAACATGGCTGAGATCGTCCAGGCTCAGCTAAAAGAGGTTGGTTTAAAACCTCAAATCGAAACACTGGAATGGGGCACCTTCCTGGATGTGAGTAAAAAAGGTGAATTTGATATCACTTTTCTAGGCTGGACAAATTCAACCGCGGATGGAAGTGAGCTTCTTTATCCAAACCTTCATAGCGATAATATTGGTTCATCAAACCGCGTTCAATATTCGAATCCTGAGTTTGATAAATTGGTAGATGAATCACGAAATATTGTCGATCAGGAAGGACGCAAACAGAAACTGATCGAAGCGAATGAAATCGTAGTAGAAGACATACCATGGGTAGTCATGAACCACGGTTTTGTAGCAGCGGCATATGATAAATCGGTTAAAGGCTTGGAGATGGATCCTACTGGCCGATGGTCATTATATAACGTATACAGAGAGTAGGGTTAACATGCCAGAACAGTTGCTAAAGGTGGAAAACCTCGTAACGAAATTCAAAACGGCTGAAGGAAAGCTTACAGCCGTCCGTGGGGTTTCATTTTCCGTCAATAAAGGCCAAACGGTTTGTATCGTTGGAGAGTCGGGGTGTGGGAAAAGTATCACATCTTTATCCATAATGGGTCTGCTTCCCAATAATGGCGAAATCAGTGAAGGGTCTGTACAATTTGCGGGTCAAGAACTGACGAAATTAACAAAAGAAGAGTTGCGTAAACTTCGGGGCAACAAGATGTCGATGATTTTCCAAGAACCGATGACGGCTTTGAATCCAGTTTTCACAGTTGGGTTTCAAATCCGTGAACCGTTAATGATCCATAAGAAGTTATCTCACCGGCAAGCCCATCGTAAAGGGATCGAGTTATTGAATCAAGTAGGCATCCCTTATCCGGAAAAGAGAATGTCCCAGTATCCCCATGAACTGAGCGGGGGGATGAGACAGAGGATTATGATATCGATGGCTTTAGCGTGTCGACCATCCCTTTTGATAGCTGATGAACCGACAACGGCACTCGATGTTACAATACAAGCCCAAATACTTGATCTTATTGATGAGATGAAAGAAGAGTTAGGTATGGGCATCATCATGGTCACGCACGATATGGGGGTTGTTGCCGAAGTAGCTGACCGCGTCATGGTCATGTATGCTGGGGAAAAAATCGAAGAAGCAGATGTTGAAAGTTTGTTTATGAATCCTCAGCACCCGTATACAAAGGGATTGTTGAAATCAGTGCCAAATGTAGATGACCGTGACCATCAATTGGAACCAATCCCTGGCACTCTTCCTAATTTGAACGAAAAAATAAGTGGATGCCGTTTCCATAACCGATGTGAATTCGCAACGGAAAAATGCAGGGAACAATCCCCGAAGACCTTTACTGTCAATGAAACGCATACGGTTAGATGCTGGTTACAGGAGGTGGAGCAAAATAATGATGCAGAAACAGCAGCAACCACTTCTTAAAATCAGCAAAATGAAAAAGTATTATCCAATAAAAGGAGGCATCCTTCAAAGAGTACAAGGCCATGTCAAGGCGGTTGAAAATGTGACCATTGATGTCTATGAAGGAGAAACACTGGGTGTTGTTGGTGAGTCCGGATGTGGAAAATCAACATTTGGCCGTGCTGTGCTTAGACTTGAACCTTTGACAGAAGGATCAATACAGTTTAAGGGCGAAGAGATTGGAACGCTCCCTGAATCCAAGCTCAAAAAATACAAAAGGCAGATGCAGATGATTTTCCAGGATCCATATGCCTCATTGAATCCCAGACAGCGAATCGGTGATGCGCTTGAAGAGGCTTTTATCATCCATACTTCAATGTCTAAGAAAGCGCGGAAAGAAAAGGTTAGCAGTTTGCTTGAAGAGGTTGGCTTAAAACCAGAACATTATGACCGTTATCCCCATGAATTCAGTGGGGGTCAACGGCAACGTATCGGCATTGCCAGAGCGATTGCATTGAACCCTTCATTCATCGTTTGTGATGAGGCTGTTTCTGCACTTGATGTATCGGTGCAAGCCCAAGTCATCAAACTTTTAAAAGACCTTCAGGATAAACATCAATTGACTTACATGTTCATTTCACATGATCTAGGCGTAGTCCGTCATATCAGTGATCGCGTTCTTGTCATGTATCTCGGAAATACTGCAGAGCTCGCATCAGCTGATCGAATTTACGAGAATCCTCTGCACCCTTATACGAAAGCTCTGTTATCTGCAATCCCTCGTCCAATTCCAGGGAGGAAGCGTAAACGTGTGAAGCTAGAAGGGGATTTACCGAATCCAGCGAATCCTCCTAAAGGGTGTCCTTTTCATACAAGATGTCCACTGGCAACTGGACAATGTAAGGAAGAAAAACCGGTATGGAGAGAAGTAGAGGAAAATCATTTCGTTGCCTGTCATGAAGTTTAGAAGGGGGAATTGATCATGAGTTATGATGCTTTGTATAATCCGTATCCATCACAACGGATGACGACATTCGCTAAAAATGGAATGGTGGCTACCTCGCAGCCGCTCGCTGCACAAGCGGGTCTGGATATCTTGAAAAAAGGCGGTAATGCAGTCGATGCAGCGATCGCAACTGCTGCCTGTTTGACTGTGGTAGAGCCGACTTCGAACGGGATCGGCGGCGATGCGTTTGCGCTCGTTTGGACGAAAGGGAAGTTGCATGGACTGAATGCAAGCGGTCCATCACCACAATCGATTTCAATAGAAGCACTCAAACAAAGAGGAGTCGAGGAAATCCCAAAATACGGTTGGATTCCTGTCACAGTACCAGGTGCACCAGGAGCCTGGGCTGCGTTGTCGGAACGTTTCGGTAAATTGCCGTTGACGAAGGTGCTGGCGCCGGCCATCGATTATGCTGAAGAAGGCTATCCAATTTCACCGACGTTAGGGAAGTTTTGGAAGAAAGCTGCTGAGCATTTTAAAAATGTGCTAACCGATGATGCATTCAAGCACTGGTTTGATACATTCGCACCTGATGGAAAAGCACCTGAAGTAGGAGACGTATGGCGTTCTGAAGGGCATGCAGCGACTTTACGTGACATCGCTGAAACAAAAGCGGAGTCGTTTTATCGTGGAAAAATCGCTGATCAAATTGACGCTTTCTCGAAAAAGTATGACGGGTTTTTACGTAAGGAGGATCTAGCAGCCTATCAGTCTGAGTGGGTCGATCCGATCGGTGTTGAGTATCGCGGACATAAAGTTTGGGAGATTCCCCCGAATGGTCAGGGGATCATCGCGTTGATGGCGTTGAACCTTCTTAAAGACTCGGAGTATAAGAGTAAGGAAGACGTCGAAACGTATCACAAACAGATCGAGTCAATTAAACTCGCATTCACGGACGGTCTCAAATATGTGACGGAAAACAAATCGATGACGACGAGAACGGAAGACCTTTTAAGTGAGGCGTATGCTGAAGAACGGAGGAAACTGATCGGGGAAAAGGCAATGGATCCGACACCAGGAACGCCTCCAAAAGGCGGAACAGTCTATCTTTCGACCGCTGATTCAGAAGGAAACATGGTATCGTTCATCCAGAGCAACTACATGGGATTCGGTTCAGGACTCGTTGTGCCAGGCACGGGAATTGCGCTGCAAAATCGCGGCCACAATTTTTCGATGGATTCTGAACATGATAATCGTCTTGAAGGTGGTAAGAAAACCTATCACACGATCATCCCGGGCTTTTTGACCAAGGGCGATCAGCCAGTCGGTCCATTCGGTGTGATGGGTGGATTCATGCAGCCGCAAGGGCATCTGCAGGTGATCATGAACACGCTTGATTTTCATCTCAACCCACAAGCTGCGCTTGACGCACCAAGATGGCAATGGATGGAGGACAAGAAAGTTTTAGTGGAGCCGAACTTCCCGAACCCTATTGCACAAGCTCTTGCACGAAAAGGCCATCAGATCCAAGTTGCATTAGATGGCGGTCCGTTCGGGAGGGGGCAGATCATTTGGCGTGATCCAGAGACGGGTGTCCTTTCAGGTGGAACGGAATCACGGACGGATGGTAGTGTTGCCGCTTGGTAGGGAGAAGCGAAACAGAGGTAAATCCTCCTAAGACGGTAAAGAAGAAAACCATACACATTCCTTTGTTCATGGCCTTTTTCCGAGTCGGTATTTTCGGCTATGGAGGGGGGCCTTCCTCCATTCCGCTCGTCCATAAAGAGGTTGTTGAGCATTACGGGTGGTTTACGGATGATGAATTCGGGGATTTGCTTGCCCTCGGTAATACGCTTCCAGGGCCGATTGCGACGAAACTTGCGGGCTATATCGGGTACCGGGTTGCTGGCACGATGGGAATGATCAATGCCGTTTTAGCAACTATTTTACCTTCCATTCTAGCGATGATCGCTCTATTGACGACCCTCAGTATGTATAAAGACAAAACTTGGGTGCAAGGAATGACCAAGGCTGTGGTTCCTGTCGTCGGGTTCATGCTCGCCCAGTTGACCTGGCAATTCACGAAAAAATCGAAAGCTGGTTTAGGATGGGTACAGGCGCTTGTTATCATCGCACTTTCTTTAGTACTGATGGAATTCGCCAACGTCCACCCAGGAATTATCATCGGAATTCTTCTATTATATGCCTGGTTCGGAACACGAGAATCATCCGAAAATGATGATGAAGCGAAGAAAGCGAGTGGTGCATCATGATCTACTGGCATATCTTTTTAGCGTTTTTCATACCAGGTATCCTTGGCTATGGAGGTGGTCCTGCATCGATTCCGTTGGTTGAAAATGAAGTCGTTGACCGATATGGCTGGATGTCGACAGAGGAATTCAGTGAAGTTTTAGCACTTGGAAATGCACTTCCTGGCCCAATCGCGACTAAAATGGCGGGTTACATCGGTTATGCAGAAGCTGGATGGCTAGGTGCTGCCGTTGGAGTCTTCGCTACAGTCGCGCCATCGCTCCTTTTGATGATCATCCTTTTGAAAGTATTGATGAAATATAAGGATTCCGAAAAAGTAAAGCGGATGACGGTGATGGTAAGACCGGCAATCGCTGTGTTGCTTGGTGTCATGGCGTATCAGTTTTTTGTGAGTGCCTATGGAGGCTCTGGGGTCCTGCAAACGGTGCTCCTTATTGCTGCGAGCTATCTGTTTCTGGTCAGACTCAGGATCCATCCGGCATTCGTCATTGCCGGAGCACTCATCTATGGCGGAATCTTTTTATAAAGCTGTTTTCTAAAAGAATGTTGCTATTGAAACCCTGTAAGCGGAAGAAATATACGTGACTCCTGCGGGAACAGCGAGCCAGGCAAGACCCCACAGCGAGGAACGAGTGAGGAGGCTTGCGGTTCGCCCGCGGAAAGTGAGTATATTTCTGTAGCAACCAAAAAACCACAATTTTTACGAAAAGAGCGTTTTATAAAGAGCCTTTGATCCGGGCTCTTTTTTGCTTGTTGTTGAAGTAAGATTCTCACTAATTCACAAATATAATGAGCGGTTTTACAAAACTAAAGGCTGAATTTACAAAAATGAAAGGTGGGTGCCCTGAAAATATCATAAGAGCACCCACTTTTTCTATATATAGTTAACCCAGCCCATGTTTTCTTTTGTTCATCTCTCTTAACTGCATCATCTTGAATTCCTTTTCCAGTTCCTTCAGAGTGAGTTCATAAAGCTGCCGATCACTTGATTTGTAGTAACCAGCGTTCAAGAGCTGGCTGATATAGTGATGTTTCACACGATCAAGACTTTTCCTTAGATATCCAGCCATCGAAAACACGCCTCCTTTACAATAATAAAATGGATACCGGAGTCAGAACCGAAATGAAAATCGCTGTCGTTGTCATGCCGACGCTCCCCATTGCGCCTTCTTCCTCACCCCATTGCAGGCATTTGCTCGCCCCAAGTGCTTGTGCGGAAGCGCCCATCGCCAAACCTCTCGCCGCCTTGCTTGTAATATTGAAAAGCTCCAGCACTTTTGGACCGCAGATGAACGAGAATACCGCAGATGATAGTACGAACAAGACTGTCAACGAAGCTTCACCGCCGATTTTATCTGAAACCGACAAAGCGATTGGTAACGTGGCCGCCTTTGGGGTAAGAGAAGCGAGCATTTCAGCATTGATTTTAAAAAGCCCCGCAAGTGCAAGCGTTGTCGTGAGTCCTGCTAAACTCCCTGAGACGATTGCGATTCCGATTTTCTTAATGTTCCTCTTCAACAGCGGCCACTGTTTGAACAATGGAATCGCGAGTGATACGATCGCTGTTTGCATCAAGAACGAAAAGAGATCCACTCCCTCCTGATAGCTTTGATAATCCACATGTAACAATGGAAGAAAACAAACGAGAAAAAGTGATACCGTATATAAAGGATTGAGCCAGCTTTTACGATTGTATTTTTCATAGAGTTTCAAACCAAGCAGATAGGCAATATAGGTGATCAAAGTCGTAAACAAAACTTTTCCGAAAACAAAAGTCATTCTTTTTGCCTCCTTCGTAATTTTTCATACCATTGGACAACAGTACCGGTTGCTAAAATGATGGTGAGACTGCTTAAACCTAGAATCAAGATCAGCTTCCATATTTCTTTTTCGAGTAAGTGGATATACATGACACCCCCGATTACAGGTGGAATGAACAATAGCGTCATATGCCGTAATTGGAAATTCGCTGCTCTTTCCACCCAATCAAGCTTGATTACGCCCGTCAAAAGAAAAATAAGAAGCAGAAACATTCCGGCGATGCTACCCGGCAAAGGCAGATGGAATAGTGAAACAACGAAAGATCCAAGGAATAAGGCGGATGCTATAAGTGTGAATTGCCAGAGAAACTGGATAATCATGAACACCACCTTACATCTTTACTTAAAGTTTATAGGGCTTAAAAAGGCGTTTCATCAAGTTTGTCAGAAAATATAACAATGAATTTTCATTTCTATGTTAGAAAACCTCACATGAGTCTTGAAGAGAAAATATGAAAAGGTATAGTTAAGGTGGAAGGGAGTGTTACGAATGTCTGTAGATGAAGGTTCTTATAGAGAGAGAAAAGTGATTGTGATCGGTGTAGTGAAAGAACTTACGGGATTGAGTGAACGTCAGATCCGCTATTATGAAGAACGCAAACTGATTTTTCCTGAAAGAACGGCCAAAGGTACTCGTAAATATTCATTTTCAGACGTAGAAACACTTATGGAGATCGCAAACAAAAGAGAGGACGGCGTCCAGACGAACGAAATCAAGAAAGAAATGGTATCGAAGAAAAAGCTGAAAAAGGATCTGGTGAAAGAGGAAATGATCCGTGGACAGTTGAATGCACACTTCCGTAACAACCGATGACACTCCGACTCGGTAAACGCACATCCACTTGGAAGTGAAGAGGATAGCGGAACGCCCCTCGGCATAAGTTTAATAAAAGATAGGTAAAAAGAATCCGAGAATGCAGCATGAATTTTTTCGAGATAAATAAGCTAGAAGTATGGGTCAAGCATAAAAGTGGATACGCCTCTCATTCGCCAGGAGAGGCGTGTATTTCGTGTGACGAAGAAAGTGGGTATAACTGTCATTCATCGTGTCGACACAAAAATTGGTATTTGGTATAATTGATAGCGATTACAATATTAAAAAATTTCTAACATCGACTTTAAATAAACAGATGGGGAGGTACATATGGAGCTCTATCACTTGTATCAAAACAACTACCTGGTCGTTTTGATGTTCCTGCTATTAGGCATCCTTTTACCTGTTGTCGCTTTGACTGCCGGTAAGATCCTGCGACCGACAAAGCCGACGAAAGAAAAACAAACAACCTATGAAAGTGGTATCGAGCCCTTTCATCAAAGTTGGGTGCAATACAATGTCCGTTACTACATATTCGCCTTGCTGTTCGTTATTTTTGATGTAGAAACGGTGTTCTTATATCCGTGGGCCGTCGCTTATGATAAGCTCGGGATTTTTGCTCTGATCGAAATGGCGATCTTCATCGTCATGTTATTGATCGGACTCATCTATGCGTGGAAGAAGAAGGTGTTAAAATGGATGTAAAATTGGAACAGATTACCCCAGAAGAACGACAAGAGCTCTCCAAAAATGTATTTTTCGTCACACTCGAACAGGTGAAGGCATGGGCAAGAAGCAACTCCCTTTGGCCTCTTACGTTCGGGTTAGCTTGCTGTGCAATTGAAATGATGGGGACTGGTGCCTCGCATTATGACCTGGACCGCTTCGGCTCATTTTTCCGTACTTCCCCACGACAATCTGATGTCATGATCGTATCTGGGACGGTTACGAAAAAAATGGCGCCTGTACTGAAGCGTCTCTATGACCAGATGCCAGAGCCGAAATGGGTGATTGCGATGGGCTCTTGCGCAACAGCAGGCGGACCATACATAAAATCGTATGCTGTTGTAAAAGGGGTCGACCAGGTTGTCCCTGTCGATGTCTATATTCCCGGCTGCCCTCCGAATCCTGCTGCATTAATCTATGGAATTAACAAACTACAAGAAAAAATCCGCTATGAAGCTAAGACTGGGAAGCGGGTGACGGAAAAATGAGTGATCAAGAGAAACCATTCTCCGAAATGACGGAAGAAGAGAAAGCGGAAGCGAAGCGTAAAGCGGTCGAAGAGGCGAAGCGCAAGGCAGCCGAGAAAAAAGCGGCGAAGGATGCAGGAGCGTCCGGAGCAGCAGAAAAGCCGGTCGCCGAAATGTCCGAAGAAGAGAAAGCTGAAGCAAAACGAAAAGCGGTCGAAGAGGCGAAACGCAAAGCTGCTGAGAAAAAAGCGGCGAAAGATGCAGGAGCGTCCGGAGCAGCAGAAAAGCCGGTCGCCGAAATGACGGAAGAAGAGAAGGCTGAAGCAAAACGAAAAGCGGTCGAAGAGGCGAAGCGCAAGGCTGCTGAGAAAAAAGCGGCGAAGGATGCAGGAGCGTCCGGAGCAGCAGAAAAGCCGGTCGCCGAAATGTCCGAAGAAGAGAAGGCTGAAGCAAAACGAAAAGCGGTCGAAGAGGCGAAACGCAAAGCTGCTGAGAAAAAAGCGGCGAAAGATGCAGGAGCGCCAGGAGTAGCAGAAAAGCCGGTCGCCGAAATGTCCGAAGAAGAGAAGGCCGAAGCAAAACGAAAAGCTGTCGAAGAGGCGAAACGTAAAGCAGCCGAGCGAAAGGCTGCGAAGGAAGCAGCAGAACCGTCCTCAGATAAGGCAAAAGCCGCCGCTGCAGCAAAAGCCAAAGCCGCCGCTGCCGCGAAAGCGAAAGCCGCCAAGTCAGGCGGTGGAGCTGGGGATGATGAAAAAGCGAAGGCGATCGCTGCAGCAAAAGCCAAAGCTGCCGCAGCCGCAAAAGCAAAATCAGCAGCTGGTGGAGCAGGAGCGAAGACCGCTGAACCAGCTGAAGAGAAGCCATCACCAAACCAGCCCCTCCTGGATAAATATGTGAAGACGATCAAGGATAACCTTGGTGAAGACATTCTGGAAGAGTCCTATATTAACAGACTTGCAAAGGACGTACCCACCCTCATCGTCAAACGGGAGAGGTTTTATAAATTAGCAGAATTCCTGAAGCATAATGAACAACTGAATTTTGAATACGTAAGCGAATTGCATGGAACCGATTTTGAAACGCATATGGAAGTCTATACCCATCTTTATTCCTTTAAAAATAATCAGCCGGTTGCGGTGAAAGTGAAGCTGGACCGTGACAATCCGGAAGTCGCATCTGTGACACCGGTGTGGCCTGGAGCGAATTGGCCGGAGCGTGAAGCGTATGATTTGCTCGGAATCTGTTTTACCGGACACCCGAACTTGACGCGGATCCTGATGCCAGATGATTGGGTCGGATACCCGATGCGAAAAGATTATGAACCATACGATGTGGAGGTGTAACCCATGATTCGTACAGAAGAAATGCTGCTTAATGTTGGACCTCAGCATCCAAGTACCCACGGCGTGTTCCGGATCGTGTTGAAAATCGATGGAGAAATCATCAAGGAAGCGACGCCTGTGATCGGTTACCTCCACCGTGGAACGGAAAAGCTCGCTGAAGACCTGCAATATACACAGATCATTCCGTATACCGACCGGATGGACTATCTATCAGCGATGACGAACAACTATATCCTCTGTCACGCAGTCGAGACGATGATGGACATGGAGATTCCTGAGCGTGCGGACTATTTACGCGTCCTCGTGATGGAGCTGGGTCGTATTGCAAGTCATCTCGTTTGGTTCGGTACATATTTACTTGATATCGGTGCATTGAGCCCGTTCTTATACGCATTCCGTGAACGGGAGATGATCATCAATTTACTTAACGAAATCTCGGGTGCGCGCCTGACGTTCAATTACATGCGTGTCGGCGGCGTGAAATGGGACGCGCCGGAAGGCTGGATCGAGAAAGTCGAAGAATTCATCCCGCACATGCGTAAAGAGCTTGCGGGTTACCATGATCTTGTCAGCGGAAACGAAATCTTCCTCAACCGTGTACGCGGTGTCGGGAAGTATACGAAACAAGAAGCACTAGCGTATTCCCTGAGCGGTGCGAACCTCCGCTGTACGGGCGTCGATTGGGACCTTCGTAAAAAAGAACCTTATTCCATCTACGATCGTTTCGATTTCGAGGTCCCTGTATTTGACGGCGGGGATGCCTGGTCCCGTTATAAGTGCCGCATGGCTGAAATCGAAGAGTCGATCAAAATCGTCGAGCAGGCTGTTGAACAATTCCCGAAAGAAGGGGACATCATGGCGAAGGTTCCGCGGATCATAAAGCCGCCTGCAGGCGAGACCTACGTACGTATTGAATCACCCAGGGGAGAAATCGGGTGTTATATTTCATCCGAAGGAAAGAAGGAACCATATCGTTTGAAGTTCAGAAGACCCTCCTTCTATAACCTGCAGATTTTACCGAAGCTGTTGAAGGGTGAGAATATCGCTAACTTGATCACGATCCTTGGCGGTATCGACATTGTACTCGGGGAGGTGGACGGCTGATGATGGAAGATTTGCTCTACTCATCACCTTCACTGACAAATACGCTGATCTTTTTCGGACTCGGTGCGAGCTTGCTCATGATGGTACTCGGATTTGTAACATATGCGATCTTAGCCGAGCGTAAAGTCATGGGATTCATGCAGCTCCGTATCGGACCGAATCGTGTCGGCGGACCGTTTGGATTGCTCCAGACGGTAGCTGACGTGCTCAAGCTATTATTGAAAGAGGATACGATTCCAAAAGCGGCAGATAGGCCTTTGTTTATGCTGGCTCCGGTGATTGCCTTTGCACCAGCGTTCATGGTGCTCGCTGTCATTCCATTTTCAGAGTCACTCCGATTTTCCGACATCGGAATCGGATTGCTTTATTACATCGCGATTTCCGGCATCTCTACGGTTGGTGTCCTGATGGGCGGGTGGGCTTCGAATAACAAATATGCGCTGTTAGGCGGTATGCGTTCTGCAGCCCAGATGATTTCCTATGAAGTACCGCTCGTCATGTCGGTAATCGGGATCATCCTTCTTACTGGAAGTTTGAATCTGATTACGATCGTCGAAGCGCAGGAAAGCCTTGCATTTCTATTCGTTCAGCCGCTCGCATTCGCGATTTTCATGATCGCGTCAGTTGCAGAATTGAACCGGACACCGTTCGACTTGCCAGAAGCAGAATCTGAGCTTGTAGCAGGTTATCACGTCGAATATTCCGGATTCAGATGGGCGTTTTTCATGCTTACAGAATATGTCTATTTGTTTGCGATGGCATCGATTACGACAATCCTTTTCTTAGGTGGATGGAATCCGGTGCCGTATCTTGAATTCATTCCAGGAATCATCTGGTTCGCGCTTAAATTCAGCGTGGTCGTTTTCTTCCTGATCTGGCTGCGTGCCACCTTACCACGTATGCGCGCCGATCAGCTCATGTCATTCGGATGGAAAGTACTATTGCCGTTAGCACTGCTTAACATTTTTATCAGCGCGGTGATCAAGGAAATCTGGTTCTAACGGAGGGATTACAATGAAAGGACTTGTAAAAGGGTTAAAATACACACTGAAAAACTTGACCAAACAGAACGTGACGTATTCGTATCCGGATGAACCGCTTGAGATGCCAGATCGTTTCCGGGGAATACAGAAATTCTATCCGGAAAAATGCATCGTCTGTAACCAATGTGCAAATATCTGCCCAACTGACTGTATTGAACTGACAGGCAAAAAGCACCCGGATCCGAATAAAAAAGGGAAGATCATCGATACGTATGATATCAATTTCGAAATCTGCATCCTTTGTGACCTTTGCACAGAAGTCTGTCCGACAGAAGCGATCGTCATGACAAACAATTTCGAGCTGGCAGAGTACAGCCGCGATGAGCTGTTCAAAAATCTTGAATGGCTCGACGAAAACGATACGAACGTAAGAAAGGAGAATAAGGTATGAATGGTGAATTGATCTTATTCTTTGTTCTTGCACTCGTTGCAATAGGTAGCGGTGTACTGATGCTTAACCTGACGAAGGTCGTCCATATGGTGATCGCCCTCGTCTTCACTTTCCTCTCAATTGCAGGATTATATGTAATGCTGTCAGCGGAATTCGTCGCATTCGTGCAAATACTCATCTATTCTGGTGCGATCACGATTATCATGCTCTTCGGAATCATGCTGACGCGTCACGATGACAAGACCGAAACAAAGATTGGGGCACCGAGGATGATTCTGGTTTTGACAGGAATTGTCGTATTCTTCATCGTCATGTTTTTCCAAATCAATGATTTGAGCTTTGGTGAACAGGCGGTCGATCTGCACGTTGATAATACGGAAAAGATCGGAATCGCACTATATTCCAAATACGTCATTCCATTCGAATTGACCTCCGTCTTGCTTCTTGTAGCATTGGTCGGGGCAATTATTTTGGCGAAACGGGATGATGAAAAGGAGGGGACAGAGGACAATGAGTAGTGTACCTTTATCCGTCTATCTCGTTCTTGCTCTGATCCTCTTTTGTATCGGACTTTTCGGAGCTTTGACGAAACGAAACGCCGTCATCGTCTTGATCTCCATCGAATTGATGTTGAACGCGGTGAACATCAACCTTGTCGCCTTTGCGAAATACGGCATCAATCCTAGTATCACGGGACAAATATTCTCCTTGTTTACGATTACCGTCGCTGCGGCTGAAGCTGCGGTAGGGCTTGCAATCCTTATTGCCCTCTACCGTAACCGTAAGACTGTAAACGTAGATGAGATGGACATAATGAAACGATAAGGAGGAGGATCGACAATGAACCCAATCATCTGGCTCATACCTGTGTTACCACTTCTATCCTTCGTCCTTCTCTTATTGTTTGGTCGTAGGTTGAAAGAAACATCAGCACACGTCGGCTCAACACTGACATTAGGCTCCCTTATTTTATCTGTCGTCATTTTCATGGGACAGTGGGGCGGAGAACCTGTAAAACAAACCCTTGAATGGCTTGCGATCGGAGACACTGTACTGACGGTCGGTTATGAAATCAATCCGTTGAACGCGCTTATGCTCGTCATCGTCTCGCTCGTCAGCTTTCTCATCCAGGTGTATTCCAAGGGTTATATGCATGACGACAATCGTTTTCCTGTCTTTTTTGCATACCTTGGCTTATTCACATTCGCGATGCTCGGGCTCGTTGTTTCACCGAACCTTTTGCAGCTCTATATTTTCTGGGAGCTTGTCGGTGTCGGTTCATTCCTGTTGATCGGGTACTACTTTTATAAAAATGAGGCACGTGAAGCAGCGAAGAAAGCCTTCATCATGACGCGTATCGGGGATGTCGGCCTGTTCATCGGGATGATCTTGCTATTCTGGCAGGTGGGAAGCTTTGAACTCGATGTCATCTTTGATGCAGTCGCAGCAGGAGATATTTCACAGGGCTGGATCACACTGACCGCGATTTTGATTTTCATCGGGGCAATCGGTAAATCAGGTCAATTCCCATTACATACATGGTTACCGGATGCGATGGAAGGTCCGACACCGGTTTCAGCTTTGATCCACGCAGCAACGATGGTTGCAGCTGGTGTGTATCTTGTCGCGGCTACATTCCCGCTATTCGAAGCGTCTGAAACGGCGATGACAACGGTCGCTGTCGTCGGTGGTTTTACTGCGATTTTTGCAGCAACAATCGGTCTTGCGCAGGCAGATATCAAACGTGTCCTAGCGTATTCCACAGTCAGTCAGCTTGGCTACATGATGCTTGCATTAGGATCCTCAGGCTATGTCGCCGGAATCTTCCATTTGACTACTCATGCATTTTTCAAAGCGCTCTTGTTCCTGGCAGCTGGAAGTGTCATCCATGCCGTACATACACAAAACATCCATGAAATGGGCGGCCTATGGAAGAAGATGAAATGGACAGCACCGTTGTTCTTGATCGGTGCGATGGCGATTTCAGGTGTACCTTTGTTGTCTGGCTTCTTCAGTAAGGATGAAATTTTAGCGGCAACCTATGCAGATGGCCGTTATGGATTATTCTGGATCGCAGTTATCGCGGCATTCTTGACTGCATTTTATATGTTCCGGCTGTTTTTCCTCGTCTTTACTGGCGAGAACCGCGGTAAAGTGAAAAAAGTCCACGAGTCACCGGGTGTCATGGTGTTCCCGATGGTTGTGCTCGGGATTTTGGCAGTGGTGGCAGGTTATATCAATACGCCGGTAGCGCAAGTGCTTGGTGATTATCTGGCGAAAAATCCTTATGTAGAAATACATCACCATGAGGCACACTGGTGGATCCCTGTTGTCGCCACAGCCGTTTCATTGCTGGGAATTTTCATGGCATGGCTCGTCTATGCAAAGCAAAAAGTGAGGAGGCTATCCGAAGCCTCACCGGATTTCCACTATATTTTATTGAACAAATACTTCATCGATGAAACGTACGATTATAGTTTTGTAAAAGGAACGAGAGGCTTCAGTTACTTCTGGTATTATATCGATCGCTTCGTCGTCGAAGGTGTCGTCCAGCTTGTAACTGGTGCTGTCGGGTGGTTGAGTAAAATCAGCTCGAAAGCCCAGAACGGACAGGTGCAGCTTTATGGATCGGTTGCGTTCGCCGGAATGGCTGTCCTGCTTCTCATCGTTGCCTGGTTAGGGGGGTACTTGACGTAATGGATTCAATTCTACTATCTGCACTTATTTTCTCCCCGATTGTAGGAATACTGGTATTGTTGTTTGTGCCGAAAACCGAAGATAGCGCTATCAAGTGGGTCGGATTTTTAGCTACGCTGTTGCCGCTCGTCTTTGCTTTTATCGTTTATTTTGGATTTGACAGTGCGAACGAATCATTACAATTTATCGAGCAATACAAATGGATCAATTTCGATCTTCAAGCCATGCAGAACGGCGGGGATTTCTCGGTCAACTATGAACTCGGTGTTAATGGATTGACCGTGCTGCTTTTATTGTTGACAGCGATTGTGTCGACACTTGCTGCAGCAGCCTCCGCCTGGATCACGGAGCAGTCGAAAGGCTACTTCATGCTGTTCCTTCTATTGGAAATCGGCATGCTTGGGGTTTTCGCTTCACAAAACTTGCTGCTTTTCTTCATCTTTTTCGAAATCACATTGATACCAACCTTCTTCCTGATCGGAAAGTGGGGTTATCTTGACAAAGAGAAGGCAGCATACAGCTTTTTAATCTATAACGGATTAGGTTCTGCGATATTACTAATCGTGTTCATCATCCTTTATATGAAGGCAGGAACAATGAATTTCACTGGTCTATCCGCGTTCTTGAGCCAACCGCCTGAGTTGCTTGAGCGGTTGTACATGGGAGAAAACTTCCGGATGGGACTGTTGATTGCCTTATTGGTCGCATTAGGCGTGAAATTGCCAATCGTGCCATTACACTCCTGGATGCTGCAAGTGCACGTCCAAGCACCACCATCGATTGTCATGATCCACTCTGGAATCTTGCTCAAGATCGGTGCTTATGGACTTTATCAGTTCGGAATCGGGTTCTTTCCAGGGGAGTTTGAGAAGATTGCCTTCTGGATCGCTTTACTCGGAGTCATCAACCTTTTATACGGTGCGTTCATCGCCTTCGTACAGATTGATTTTAAAAAGGTCCTCGCATACTCCAGTGTCTCTCATATGGGGATTGTACTGATCGGACTCGGAAGCTTGACCGATGCTGGTATCCAAGGGGCGATGTTCCAAGTCATCTCCCACGGATTAATCTCAGCGTTGCTGTTTTTCCTAGTCGGTTTGATGTACCAACGTACAGGAACGTCGTTGATCACGCATTTAGGTGGAATGGCAAGAGTGATGCCGGTCACCGCTGGATTCTTGCTTGCTGGAGGTCTCGCGTCACTCGGGCTCCCTGGAATGTCCGGCTTTGTCAGTGAATTCATGGCATTCCTCGGACTATTCGAAGTCATGCCAGTGCTAGCAGCAGTAGGGGCACTAGGAATCATCCTGACAGCGGTCTATATGCTGCGTGCCGTATTAGCGATAACGTTCGGCGAAACGAAAGAACCACTTGTTTCGATTAAAGAAGCGCGGTTTGTGGAATGGGTGCCAGCCTTGGTACTGACCTTTTTGATTGTTCTGATTGGAGTTTATCCAGCAGTCCTATCTGATATGCTGCAACTTACGATCAATGCCATGATGGCAGGTAGGGGGGCTGTTGTATGACACTAGAAAAATTGTTGAGCTATGACTGGGGTATCATGGCCCCTGAATTCACGATATTGATTGTAGCGACTTTGCTGTCGTTGATGGATTTGTTCATGCCGAATAAGGCGAGCCGTAAGCCGTTGGCGCTTGTAGGGATTGCGGGTGTGATCATTGCGATCGTTTTTTCACTCACGCAGATCGGCACAGAACCGACGAGCATCCTATATGACACGTATCGCTTTGATTCATTCGCGCTCGCATTCAAATTATTGTTCCTTGTGGCGACCGGATTGATATTGTTGTTGGCCCTTGATTATGGAGGGAAAACGAAATGGGAGTTCAGAGGAGAATTCTTCTATCTCTTGCTGACGGCATTGCTCGGTGCGATGATGATGGCGTCCAGTGCCGACCTCATCACCTTGTTCGTCGGACTTGAGTTATTATCGATTTCTTCCTATGTATTAGCGGGGATTCGTAAAACCAATCTCCATTCCAACGAAGCGGCGTTCAAATATGTCGTCAATGGTGGAATCGCCACTGCGATCACTCTTTTCGGAATGAGCTATATTTACGGTTTGACAGGAGCGACCAATCTGTATGACATTGGTGAGGCTTTGACAAACCCCGTTGTTGAACAAAACGCTTTCCTTGTGATAATGTCATTCGTCATGCTGTTTGTCGGGCTTTCGTTTAAGATCGCAGCTGCTCCATTCCACATGTGGGTCCCTGATGTATACCAGGGCTCTGCGACTCCTGTAACAACTTTCTTAAGCGTCGTTTCGAAGTCAGCTGGATTTACATTGATTTTAAAAGTATTCCTGATCACGTTTTTATCTGTACAGGGCTGGCATAACGCGATCATTCTGGAGCTTCAGCCATACATCGCAGTCATTGCCGGTGTTACGATGGTTATAGGTAATCTGGTTGCCTTGAGACAACGAAACATCAAGCGCATGTTCGCATACTCGAGTATCGCACACGCTGGTTATGTGCTCGTGCCATTCGTCTCATTGTCGCTGCTCGTTTTTAAAATGACATGGTTCTATCTACTCGCCTATTTATTGATGAATATCGGTGCGTTCGCTGTCATCCAATTCGTAACCGAACGTGAGAAATCAGAAGACTTCACGGCGTTTGCGGGACTGTATAAACGTGCGCCATGGGTAGCGGTGATGATGGGCGTGTTCATTCTGTCGCTTGCTGGACTTCCATTCACAGCAGGATTCATCGGGAAATTCGGGATCTTCATGAGCTCCCTTGGTACCGGGCACTATTTACTGGCCTCTGTTATGATCGCCACGACGGTCGTATCTTACGTATATTATTTCAATGTCCTCGTACAGATCTTTTTCCGTAAAGGCGGAGTAGAACGGATGCGCCCGTCGATCGGGTTGTTGATCGTCATGATCATCTGTACAGCCGGCACCATCTTGTTCGGTGTCTATCCAAGCGCTGCATACGAGTTTTTCCAAGGATTCGATATGAACGAGCTGTTTATAAAGTAGAAGTACCATATATAGGAAGGCATCCATTTGAAGGGTGTCTTCTTTTAAAATAGCTTTCTGGACAAATCTTTATCTGGACAAAAATCCGGATTATTTGGACAAAACATCAAAGTTTCTGGACAAATGCGCTGCACATAAGGACATCACCTTTCTTGAATATACGGGGAAATGTCGAATATTGCGCGGGAAATAGGTGATAAATTAGGTCTAAAGGTTTATTTTGTAGATTGATGAAAATAACCGAAGGAAAAGTGAAAAACCTGTCGAATAATATAGGTGTGCAAATTATTGGAGGTCTAACGTCTTATGCACCCATTTGGAACACAAGCTTTGTTGAATATAATCGTGAGTATCGTTTTTCTCGCTGTATCCTGGTGGGCGTTACAAGCACTCAATTTTGAAAGGTTCATTAAAAGTGGGCGGGTCTTCCAAGCACAATTGTTGATGATTTTACTGACAATCGCACTTGCGTCACTTTTAACATCGTTTTTCATGAATTATTTGTCTTGGTCGACACAGTTGAAATATCTGTTCTAAAAAATAACGAATGAATAGACGAGAATTTTCTGCCATAGGATGTGCTAAATTCACGACACTTCCTGCGGGGAAAGCTAGCCAATCGAGACCCTGTAGCGATTTAAGGATTTGATTATAATATTGTATTCCGACTAAATACCACCACATCCGGCGCCTGCGGTTACTCGGCGCAAAACTGCAAAATAGCATGGAATATAAGTCCGTGGTCTCGTGGTGAACTTCGGAGTCAGCAGAAGGAAAGATTCCAAGGGTTCTCATCGCAGACACGAAAAAAATTTTATTTTTGTATTGAGATTCTGTGCAAGTGCGGAGGCTTACGAATCGCCCGCGGAAAGGGAGTGAATTTACAAAGGAGCCTATTTTTTAGAGATCAATACATAATGAAGATTGTCGACGGATGAGGACAGACTTTGTCGCATCTTGACTACATCTTCCATGTATGAACCTCTTTCTCATGGCAACAATTGTAATGAGGAGAGGAGTGGGGATTCATGAAACAAAAATTCATACTATTCGGAATGTCGTTGACGATTTTGCTTGCATGTTTTTCAGGTGCTGAGGCGAAACAATCCACATGGTCTGATCAAGAACTTTTGGATATAACCCGCGTTATGGAGCAGTCTGACATAACAATCGAAGGTTGGTCTTTTTATGGTAAAAACAATTTTGGTTTTGTTTCAGATTTTACAGGGTATGTATCGTTAGTAGAAAGCCTGCAGGCAAAATCGCCAAACTTCCGGTGGGGGAAGATTGTCGAAACAAAAGAACATTGGAACGTAACAGGGCATTATAAGAATCCATATG
The DNA here is from genome assembly GCF_019720915.1 of Alkalihalobacillus sp. TS-13. Classification (GTDB taxonomy): domain Bacteria; phylum Bacillota; class Bacilli; order Bacillales; family Fictibacillaceae; genus Pseudalkalibacillus. Next base: position 3,236,978 of record NZ_JAHKSI010000001.1, on the reverse strand, counting down.
GTATTGAAGAGAAAGTTTCAGTATTTGCTTACCCCCACAAAAATCAATATATGGCGTACATTATTTATTATGTTCAGGGGAAGTCCTGGGATCCTGAAAGTTGGAAAGCTTTCAAACCTGAGTATAGGCACAAAGTCCAGCTGTTTCTAGGGGAGAATGCGAAAATATATACTTGTGTTGAAGGTATAAAATCTGATAAAATGGGTATTGTTTTGCAAAAATTGGCGAAACAACTCGTTCAGTCATTTGACGCATCCATAATTGAGACATTAAACGAAGAGACATTTCTGTCCCTATCAGCATATACTGACGAATGGAAGCCTTCAATCCAATCAGATCGAAAACGGATGAACCTGCAAATTGGACTCCGGAACAGCGGAATAGGCGGAAAGACAACCATAACAATTGGAACACCGATAATTACGACTGAATATTAATATATAAATTGGACGCGGAGGGGAATTATCTTGGAAAAAATCATCGTCCGTGGTGGTAGGCGGTTAGAAGGCTCCGTCAGAGTAGAAGGGGCTAAGAATGCCGTACTGCCTGTCATCGCAGCATCGATTCTAGCTAGTAAAGGAACAAGCACTATTTCGGAAGTGCCAGCACTTGCCGATGTTTATACGATAAACGAAGTACTACGCCATTTGAATATTGGCGCTGAATACTCGAATAATCAGATAAAAGTAGATGCTACACGCCCATTGAAAACAGAAGCACCTTTTGAATATGTTCGTAAAATGAGAGCATCATTCTTGGTGATGGGTCCATTACTTGCAAGAGTCGGGATCGCACGAATTGCTTTACCAGGAGGCTGTGCAATTGGATCACGTCCGATCGACCAGCATTTAAAAGGCTTTGAAGCCATGGGAGCGGAAGTTAAAATCGGGAACGGTTTTATCGAAGCGAAAAAGGAAGGGCGCTTACAAGGGGCTAAAATCTATTTGGATTTCCCAAGTGTAGGTGCAACTGAAAACATCATGATGGCAGCTGCCTTAGCCGAAGGCACGAGCATCATTGAGAATGTAGCGAAGGAACCTGAAATCGTTTGTCTTGCGAATTACCTGAACGCAATGGGGGCTAAGGTATACGGGGCAGGTACAGGCACACTTCGTATTGAAGGTGTAGAAGAAATGCATGGTGCTGAACATCAAGTCATAGCGGACCGTATTGAAGCTGGAACATTCATGGTTGCTGCTGCAATCACTGGCGGTGATGTGACGATCGAGAACGCACAAAATGAACATTTGACACCACTAGTATCAAAGCTTCAGGAAATGGGCGTCTCTATAACTGAAACAGGAAAAGGCGTTCGTATCATTGGACCAGAAAAGTTGAAGCCGGTTGACATCAAAACGATGCCACATCCTGGTTTTCCAACTGACCTTCAGTCCCAAATGATGGCTTTATTATTAGCAGCCAATGGAACAAGTGTGATTACGGAAACTGTTTTTGAAAATCGTTTCATGCACGTGGAAGAATTCCGCCGTATGAATGGTGATATTAAAATCGAAGGTCGTTCTGCAGTGATCAATGGACCAGCGAAGCTTCAAGGTGCAGAAGTAGCAGCAACAGATTTACGTGCTGGAGCAGCTCTTATCCTTGCAGGTCTTATTGCAGACGGTTACACAAGAGTCACAGAACTACAACATTTAGATCGCGGATACGTTGATTTCTCTGGGAAATTAGCAGCGCTAGGTGCAGATGTGGAACGCGTGAAAGAAGAAACAGAATCGATTACAAACGAAAATACAACACAAAACTTAAAAGCTAAGGCATAATATATCTACTTATAAGAAAGTCGTCTTCCACCGGGAGGCGGCTTTTTTGGTTCTTGGCTCTGTTCTTTTAAATGTTTGTTTCTGTGAAGGTGTCCAAAATACCTCTCTTTAACGGGAAATTTGTTTATTGAAAGAGCTTAACTTAAGAATGAACAAATTAATCGGAGAAGTGAACAAAATAATTTAGAAAATGAACAGATTTATCAAGGAGTGACCAGATTAACTTAAAAGTGGTTAGATTATCTCGAAAAACGAACAGATTACTACAAAAAGTGAACAGATCGTAATTAAAATAGTATTTACTTAACTGAATATATGCTTCTTCATATCACTATACCTGGAGTGATTTCGTGCAATTATCTTTATTCTTGAACGATGATCTTCGAAACTTGGGCATGTGATTTTGCTGAAACTTTGTTTAAGTTCGTCGTTTGTTTCGTGGTAGTTATATGAAGCACCTGTTAACGTTCTTCAGTTCTAAAAGGTTGTCCACGCCCATAAGCTATACTAACTGTTGAAATTTTGGGGGGCTGCCAATGAACCAAATCCGATTTGGAACACCATTTTATCTCTTCCTAATAGGACTACTTACATTCATACTCTTACTCCCGAGTTTGATCGTCATACCTTTTAAAAATAATGTCCAACAAAATGCATCACCTGGAAAGTTGGAAAAGGCAGAAAGCGAAGCGCCGATCGTCTTAAATTCAGAAGTCGATGTCTCAGTTTATAAAACGTCTGCCAAAAAAATTGAAACATTACCTCTTGAAGACTATGTAAAAGGGGTCGTCGCGGCTGAGATGCCGGCAGATTTTGAAATCGAAGCACTGAAGGCACAGGCGTTGACAGCGAGGACGTATATTATAAAAATGCTCCTGAATCCAGCTGACATGAATCTGCCCGAGGGTGCCGACGTGACGGATGCGGTCATCCATCAGGTATTTAAAAATGATCAAGAACTACAGAAAGCGTGGGGCAAGGATTACGAGTGGAAAATTAAAAAGATTACACAAGCGGTGAAAGAAACGGAAGGAAAGATAATCACCTATGATGGAAAGCCGATCGATGCATTATTCTTTTCTACTAGTAATGGTTTTACGCAAAACTCTGAGGATTATTGGTCGAGCTCGTTTCCGTATTTGCGAAGTGTAGAAAGTCCATGGGATAAGGATTCACCGAAGTATTTCCATCAACAAGCGTTCCCGATCGATGTCGTGGAATCGAAGCTGAATGTGAAATTAGCTGATGGAGATGGAGAAATCGGAAAAATATTGAGCAGAACCAAAGGAAACTATATAGATACGATTGAAATTAACGGCAAGAAAATGAGCGGAAAAGATATCCGGGTTGGATTGAATCTCAAATCCTCAGATTTTACAATTCTCAGAAAGGGCGATGAAGTGATCTTCCAAACGCGCGGCTATGGCCACGGGGTTGGCATGAGCCAATATGGCGCCAACGGAATGGCCCAAGATGGCAACAACTATAACCAAATCGTCAAACACTACTACAACGGCGTAGAAATCACCGACACCCAAGCCTACACAAGCAAACTCACCGCATCGAACTAACCAGCCTTTTCGCTTCCGTGCCTGGCACGACAATTTCTCCCTACAGCCCCAACGAGTTTGAGACGGTGCCAGGCACCGTTTTGAATCTCTTGTGCTGCAAGGACTTTGAAAGTGTACCAGGCACCGATAATAAAACAAAACCACAATGCTACTGTCTTTTAAGGCAGTGGCATTTTTGTGTGGTTTTACGAGCGTATCATCCCAAGCAACTTGTTACTTTCCCCTGATTGTCGAAATAATATTCAGAAAAAATTTACCAGAATGTATATATTTTGAAAAATGTGCCCACAATGTTGCTGAGGTGATGCAAAATGAGAGAAGAAGAAAAACAAAAAAATCCTCTTAAGGCAAAGTGGTACAAAAAGAAGCGTTGGGTTTATCCGGCAGTATATCTTGGGTTTGCAGCAGTGATTTTGGCATCTGTTCTTTGGTATCAAAATAGTATTGGAGATAAACTAAATGATGAAGCAGATCCAATCGGTTTTGAAGACCAAGATTCAGTACCAGTAATGTCAGATTCAGAAGTACTTAAGTCACCAGTTTCAGATGACGTCACAGTGCAAAGAAAGTTCTATGACAGTAAAGCATCTGAAGCAGAACAAGAAGCAGCTCTCGTATTCTATAATAATACCTACTTCCAGAATAAAGGAATCAACTATGCGACTGAGAGCGGTGAACCTTTTGATGTAATGGCAAGCTTGAGTGGTAAAGTTGTAGATGCTGGTCAGGATCCGCTAGTAGGATACTTCGTCCACATCGAACACGATAACGGTGTAATGACGCACTACTCTAGCCTCGAAAACTTACAAGTTGAAAAAGGTGACACTGTGAAGCAAGGTGATGTCCTAGGAACAGCAGGTATGAGCCTTCTTGACAAAGAAGCACAAGTACACGCACACTTTGAAGTACGTAAGGATGGCGTAGCAGTCAACCCAGAAGAGTACTTCAATAAAACAGTCACTGACATTCCTGCTCAAAAGCAAGAAGTCAACGAAACTCTTACTGATGAAGAAACAGATGCGGACGCAAAAGAAGAAGCTGATGTAGACTCTGATGAAGAGAACGTAAACCCGTCAAGCGAAACCCAAAATGACGACGCTCAACCAAAGGAAAACTCTGTCGAGGATGAAGATCAATCAGGCGCTTAAAACCACTAAAGCGTCAAAACAAATAAACACTAGACAAGCTCTGGAGAAACTCCAGAGCTTTTTTCTTGTCTTGGTGTCTGCCTCGGTGCCTGGCACTTCCAGAGAAGCGTTGGGAGAGAAGGATTCTGAAAGTGTACCAGGCACCGAACAGAAACCCAAGCGTAGCAAGGGGTTTGAAAGTGTACCAGGCACCGATTGAGATTCCTTCTGAGGGAGGGCTTCGTAATCGGTGCCTGGTACAGCCTAAGGAACTGGTTCACGTTTTTTCTCGGGTGAAAAGGGGAATGGGGTGGACATCGAGAATTACTGGTTAGAGGTTGAGAAGGGAGAGTGTTCGTTCATGTATACAGGGAAGATTCCGAAGGATTTGGTAGCTACGTTTTCTATTGTCGGTTTTGATCCAGAAACAGAAGAGCTAGGTATTGCGGTTCAGTCGAAGTTCATCGGTGTGGGATCTGTTGTTCCATGGGCGAAAGCGGGGGTCGGGGCGGTGGCGACACAGTCGTTCGCTAACACGTCTTACGGCCCGAAAGGTCTTGAGCATATGGCGTCAGGTAAGTCTGCTGAAGAAACGATCAGATTATTGACGGAAAAAGATGAGCAGCGGGAGCTCCGCCAGGTCGGAATCGTTGATGCAAAGGGGAATCCCGCGACTTTTACGGGTAAGGAGTGCTATGATTGGGCTGGCGGCCGTACGGGTAAGCATTATGCTGCGCAAGGGAACATTCTCGTCAATCAGGAAACCGTCGATCAGATGGGAGCGGCGTTCGAGAGCACCACAGGCACCTTGGCTCAATGCCTTCTCACTGCTCTTAACGCTGGCCAACATGCTGGTGGAGATAGCCGTGGAAAGCAGTCCGCAGCCCTCTTAATCGTGAAGGATAAAGGCGGTTATGGCGGCTACAATGACCGTTCCATCGATCTTCGTGTCGACGATCACAAGGAACCGATCAAAGAATTGATCCGCATCCATGATCTACATCAGCTTTATTTTTCACGATCAAAAGAAGAGAAGATCGCCGAGGTAAAAGGAGATGTTTTCCAGCAGCTCGCGTTTGAGCTTGAGCGACTTGGCTATCTTGAAAGAAGCGACGAACATTCCGAGGACGCCGTTTTGGACGCCTTGCGCGTGCTCATCCATCAGGAGAATTTTGAAGAACGCGAACAGAAACGAGGATACATCGACTTGGAGATCCTCGACTTCATGAAAAAAACGCAATAAAAAACCAACACAAAAAGCGGAGGGCCGCCAAGCCTTCCGCTTTTTTCCCTATCAAGCTGTTACATTTTCCTCTAACGCATAAACGCTGACCTTCACATCAAGTTTCTGAACGCCTCCGTGGTAGACACCCTTCAACGGGACGATGTCTCCATAATCACGTCCGACCGCGATACGGATATGCTGATCTTTTACAAGGACGTTATTCGTCGGGTCGAAACCGATCCAGCCGGCCGTCGGAAGCTTTATCTCGACCCAGGCATGCGTAGCAGCATCACCGCGCATGGCTGAATTTTCACCGATATACAGATAACCACTCACATATCGGGCAGGGATTCCACGTGATCGACATAACGCCAGCATTAAATGGGTGTAATCCTGGCAGACTCCGACCTTATTTTCCAGAGCTTCCGAAGCGGTCGTGTTTACCGTCGTCGACCCAGGCGTGTAGGTGAAAGTATCGTATATATACTTGTTCACCAGTTTTACGAATTCAAAAGGATCATCGCATTGGTTCCATAACGGGTCGGTAATTTCCTTACATATCTCATCAGAAAGCGTCGTGTAATCCGTCTTCATCAAAAACTCTGCATACTGTTCCCTGAACGCGTTTGAGACCAGTGCGTCCTTCATCTGGGAGCTGAACGCATAAGCCTCCTTGAAAGCGTACGGATCGATCATCACTTCAGATGTCGTCATGAGCAAAAGCTCATCATGGTCCTCCCATGCATAGAACGTCTCCACGTGATTGCCCCAATAATCGTAATGGACATACGACGGGACGTTCGGGGTAATCTCTTTTTTAAAAGAAATGCATTCCTGTTTCACGTCATCAATCGGCTTCAGCCGGAATTGATTGATGCTCTGGCTCACTGGTTGCTCGTATGTGTAGTGTGTATGCTGGGTGACCCTGTATTTCATACGCCGACTTCTCCAAGATAGTAGGTTTTATTGATCAAACGGCCAAGCTGAAAGCAATTGGACTGGAACTTTTGTAAAAATTGATGGATATCCTCTGTGATGACGTCAATGACAGACATCGTTTTAAAATCCTGTCGCATCTGGGCGATCAATTGATGCAGATCCTCCGAATAATGCTCGATTTTTCCGTTTTCAAGCTCCTGGAACACATTGTACACCTGTTCCAAACAGTAATTGATCGAACGTGGGAAAGCTTCGTCAAACAAGAGGAACTCAATCACTCGCTCACCGGTGATGAACGGATGGTGCTTTTTCAAGTAAGCCTCGTGCCCGCTGACCGATTGCAAGACCGCGAACCAGTGGCGGTAGAGGGAAGGATCGTTATGCTCCGGATCCTCAGAACGGTAATAGTAGATATTGAGAATGCGGGACGTTTTTTCTGCGCGTTCAATGAATTTCGCCATTTTGATGAACAGATAGGCCTCATCAAACGATAGCGTCGCTTCAACAATCCCCTGAAATAGGGCAGACTGGCGGATGATCATCTGATAAAAATCATCGATCGTATCGACCGTCCAGTTTTCGTACTTATATTGTTTGACTTCCCAATAGAAGGAATTCATCATTTCCCATAATTCCTGCGGGATGATTTCGCGGATCGCCCGTGCATCCTCACGCGCCAATTTTACACAATTCAAGATCGAGTTTGAGTTGTCGCTTGAGAACGACATGAAGTCCATGACGGATCTGGCATCGTAGTGATCGTAGCGCTTTTCGAATTCATCGTTGGCGCCACTGATCGAAATCAGTTCATCCCAGTGGTTTTCTTTGTGTTCGATGCTGCCGATCAGGCGTACAGAAATGAGTCGGGCGGTATTTTCCGCGCGCTCAATATTACGTGACATCCAGTAAAGTGAATTCGAAACTCTGCTAAGCATGCTTGTCCCTCCTTAATCGGTCATGACCCACGTATCTTTTCCGCCGCCGCCCTGTGAAGAATTGACGACGAGCGAGCCTTCTTTCAGCGCAACCCTTGTCAGGCCGCCAGGGAAAACATGCGGATGTTCCCCGTTGAAGATGAATGCGCGGACGTCGATGTGGCAGCCAGCGAAATTTTTCCCTCTAAAAACAGGAAGCCGTGAAAGGTTGACCATTGGCTGTGCAATGTAGTTGGATGGATTCTTTTCAATCTGGATCCGGTAGTCTTCGAGTTCTTGTTCGGTTGCATGAGGTCCGATCAAAAGATTATAACCGCCTGAACCGTCCGTCTGTTTTACAACGAGTTGATCGAGATTTTCGAGTACATATTTCCGTTGTTCTTCATCTCGTAAAAAATACGTCTCGACATTGCGGATGATCGGCTCTTCACCAAGGTAATAGCGAATCATGTTAGGTACATAATGATAGATTGCTTTGTCGTCAGCCACGCCGTTTCCGATCCCGTTGCTGATGGTTACGTTGCCGGCGCGGTAAGCATCGAGAAGACCGGCGACCCCTAGCATGGAATCAGAACGGAACTCGAGCGGATCGAGGAAATCATCGTCAATGCGGCGATAAATGACGTCGACGCGTTTCAGCCCTCTCGTCGTTTTCATATAGACGATACGGTCGCGGACGAGCAGGTCACGTCCTTCGACAAGTTCAATGCCGAGCTGCTGAGCTATGAAACTATGATCAAAATAAGCAGAGTTATAGACACCAGGGGTAAGGAGTACGATGTTCGGGTTTGAGACATTGTTCGGCGCGATGGAAGAAAGAGCGTCATGGATGTGCGTGAACTGGTTTTCGAGTGAGACAACATCATAGTCCTGGAAAAAGTCAGGGAAAACGTGACGCATGACGTAACGGTTCTGGAACACGTAGGATAGTCCGGACGGATTCCTGAGATTGTCCTCAAGGACGCGGAACTCTCCGTTTTCGTCTTTGATCAGATCTATACCAGCCATAAAAATATGGTTTCTTCGTGGAACTTTGATTTTCGTTACCTGGGGATAAAAGTGTTTACAGGTGACGACGAGTTCTCGGGGAATGAGGCCATCCTTCAAAATCTGCTGGCCGTTGTAGACGTCGTCTAAAAATAGATTAAGAGCTTTGACACGTTGAATGAGGCCCTTTTCAAGCTTCTTCCATTCATCCTTCGGAATGATGTTCGGGACGAAATCGAAAGGGATCGTACGCTCCGCACCCTGATCGTCGTTATAGACGGTGAAGGTGATGCCCTGTCTGAGGAAGTTCTGCTGAGCAGCTTCATGGCGGGCTTGCAGTTCATCCTCGGGAAGGGCGGATAATTGATCATAGAGGGTTTGATAATGTGCACGCGGCCTTCCTCTTTCCTGGAGCATTTCATCAAAGAATGAATCGGTTTCATAAGTTTTGAACATTCAATGTCCCCTCCCGTTATTATGTTCTTTTTGTTTTTTGTGTTGGAATTTGGCTCGAATGTTTGGATGAAGCTGTGTCTCGATGCAGGTGAGTCGTATGTAGCTATGTAGGTAAGATGTGAACAAAAAAACATTTATTCGAAAATTCTAACATTTCAAGAATACACTATAGAGATCCCTTTATCAAGGCAAGAAAAACACTAATACTGTCGAACGAGGATGAATCATTAAAAGTTTTAACACAAGAGCAAAAAATCTGTATGAAAACCGCAAAAAATGAGGCGAAAGAAGGTTGGCCATACCGGTTGGCTGTACCAGGCACACTTTCAAAAGCCTTACGGGAGAAGAGATCCAAATCGGTGTCAGGCACACTTCCAAAGTCCTTGCGGGAGAAGAGATCCAAATCGGTGCCAGGCACACTTCCAAAGTCCTTGCCGCACAAGGGATTCAAAACTGTACCTGGCACCATATCAAAACCGTTGCGGCCCAACGGCGAAATTGTCGTGCCAGGCACCGGCACCGAAGTGTAGCATCGAACAAATAAATTTTCTAACTTTTCGTACATTTTATTGGCTTGTTTGTGAGCGGTGGACACTGTGCGGCAAGCGTTTTTGAGGGCTGTTTCAATAAAAAGTAAACAAATTCCCTTGTCCCACTTGACTTTTAGGTATATAACCACCTCCCTAATAATAAAATGTTACAAAACGAACTTTAGGGGACCGCGATGAGAAGTCTAAGTAAAGCTGCGTGCGAGCTTAGCAGTCATTTTGTTCATAGGGGGAAGATGACAATTTAACATTTCGCAGCCTAGATATTGAAGTCTCATTTCGCACCTCTTACATCCAATTTAGGGAGGCGAGTGGTGTGCACGATTACATCAAAGAACGAACCATCAAGATAGGCAGGTATATCGTGGAGACAAGAAAAACCGTTCGAATGATCGCGAAGGAATTCGGTGTTTCGAAAAGTACTGTCCACAAAGATTTAACGGAACGATTACCTGAAATTAACCCGGAGTTGGCCAACAGTGTCAAAGAGATTTTGGAGTACCATAAATCGGTACGACATCTCCGCGGGGGAGAAGCTACTCGGGAAAAATACAAAAAATCGACCGAAAAGGTGGTCAATTAATTTTTGGGTAGTGATTAAGTACTATTTTTTGACAAATTCTGTCCCTATTCTACACAAACTATGGTAAACTTATAAAATGGATGAACTACATAAATTTAACAAATCATACTACCAATAGAACTAGTCTGTAATAGGGAGGATTTACCGCATGTTTTCTAGAGATGTGGGCATTGATCTGGGTACCGCGAACGTACTCATTTATGTCAAAGGACGGGGGATTGTCCTCGACGAACCATCAGTCGTTGCCATCGATAATAACCTGAATCGGGTTTTAGAGGTTGGTGAAGCAGCTCGAAGGATGGTGGGGCGAACTCCTGGAAATATCGTCGCAAATAGACCATTGAAAGATGGGGTGATCGCAGATTTCGAAATGACTGAAGCGATGCTCAAATATTTCTTGGATAAGATTAATGTAAGGGGGCTGATAGGCAAGCCGAGAATTTTGATCTGTACCCCGACCAACATTACGACCGTTGAACAAAAAGCAATCCGTGAAGCTGCTCAAAAAAGTGGAGCAAAACACGTATTTCTTGAAGAGGAGCCGAAAGTTGCTGCGATTGGTGCTGGTATGGACATTTTTCAACCATATGGGAACATGGTCGTTGACATAGGCGGTGGGACATCAGATGTTGCCGTTTTATCCATGGGCGATATCGTCACCGCCTCTTCGATTAAAGTGGCGGGGGACAAGTTCGATCAGGACATCCTTCAATACATAAAACAGAAGTACAAGCTTCTTATCGGAGAACGGACCTCCGAGAGCATCAAGATAGAGGTAGCGACGGTCTTTCCAGGAGCTCGTGACGAAGAAATGGAAATCCGCGGCCGTGATATGGTCAGCGGTTTGCCGCGTAACATCACGATCAGGTCTACAGAGATAGAGGAAGCGTTGAATGAATCTGTCCATTCCATTGTGATGGCTGCGAAAAGCGTACTCGAAAAAACACCTCCTGAGCTTTCAGCTGACATCATCGACCGAGGAATCATCCTAACGGGCGGCGGTGCACTTTTACATGGAATCGAACAGCTTTTTGCCGAAGAATTGAAGGTACCGGTTCATGTTGCCGATGATCCGTTGACTTGCGTGGCTCGCGGAACGGGCTTGATGCTCGAACATATCGACAAGTTACCGAAGCAAAAAACGTCTTGAACGAGCGACTGAAACTACCAATGACTTTCTAGCGATCATCTTTTTACTAGTTTTTAAAATGGACAAGCCATTGCAATGCAGTGCTTTGGAAAAACAGAGGAGGAGAGCAGCATGTTTCGAGGTTTTTACACAGCGGCGTCCGGAATGATTTCGCAGCAAAGGCGTCAGGATCTGTTGACGAACAATCTAGCAAATGCCAATACACCCGGATTCAAAGCGGATCAGGCTTCACTTCGCGCCTTTCCGCAAATGTTGTTGAGCCGGCTCGGTGAAACGAACGTAGGAGGGCACGCGATTCCGACGAGTAAGCATGTCGGACCACTTGCGACAGCTGTTTACATGCAGGAAACGATGCCGAATTTCCGACAGGGTGACCTTCAGGAGACTGGAAACAACCTTGATGTTGCTCTTCTTCAAGGCGCAGTCCCAATCAATGAAGAGACCGGAGCGCAAGGTGCTTTGTTTTTTACCGTACAAAATGAAGAAGACGCGATCCGCTTGACTCGGAATGGGAATTTTTCACTGGACGCTAACGGAAATCTCGTAACGAGCACCGGTGATTTCGTACTAGATACGGACAGGAATCGGATCCAGGTCGATGGTTCTGATTTTACGATGGATTCCAATGGCAGAATCTTAGAGGCGGGTGCCCAGGTGAATGTCGCGCTGATCGAAAATCCGAATCTATTAGAAAAAGAAGGCAACGGCCTTTTCCTTGCAGGTAATGAAGATGCGATCATTTCGGCAGTCGGGAACCCCGAAGTTTCTTATCAATTAAAACAAGGATTCGTTGAGCGCTCGAACGTGGATGTCGAACAGACGATGGTAGAGATGATGAACGCATATCGGACATTCGAAGCCAATCAAAAGGTATTGCAGGCATATGATCGGACGATGGAAAAAGCATCAAATGAGATTGGTAGACTTGGCTGATTTGGATATTAACAGATTTACTATAGCAGGATAGATTTCAGGAGGTAGAAAGATGAATCGATCGATGATTACGGCTTCTGTATCGATGGGCCAGTTGCAGCGTCAGTTAGACACGATTTCAAATAACCTTTCGAATAGTAATACATATGGATTTAAGAGACGCAATGTGCAATTCGCTGATTTACTTGTCCAGGAGACGAACAACCAGCCGAATCGGAAAGCAGAAGAAGGCCGATTGACACCGGATGGGATCCGTCTTGGAAGTGGAGCGAGAGTTTCAGGGACAGCTCTTCGCCTGGAACAGGGGGGCGTTGTCGAAACGGGCAGAACGCTGGACGTTGCCTTGTTAAATCCAAATGTTATGTTTCAAATTGCGAAAAGACTTGAAAATAATGTCGAAATCATTGAATATACAAGAGAAGGGTCTTTTTACGTAACACCAGTAGAAGGAAACCCTGATCAATTACAACTTACTGCTGCGAATGGGGATCGTGTCATGAGCGAAGACGGCCCGATCGAGGTGCCCGTAGGTTTCGATTCGATTTCGATCAGTGGAAATGGCACGATTCAAGCAAAAATGCCCGATGGTACGGTCGTTGATGCCGGTCGTTTGGCTTTGGCTGAAGTTGTCCGTCCACAGTTGTTGGAATCGTCAGGTGATAACCGATTCAGAGTCGAGCCTGGAACTGCGGTTGGACAAGCTATCGAACAAGTGGACCAGGGTGAAGGTTTGGTCCAGCAAGGTGCGTTGGAACAGTCCAATGTCAATGTCGCGCATGAGATGACACAACTTTTAACGACACAACGTTCGTATCAAATGAATGCCAGAGCGGTTACGATGGCTGATCAGATGATGGGGCTTGTGAATACCATTCGATAGGCAGGGTTAATGGGGAGTTAACATGATTCAAAAAAATACAGAAGCCAAAAATGAAGGATCTTCTTTAAGACAAGCATTTAAGGCGAGTAAAAATAAATTAATGAAAATCACACCAAAGAAGAACGAGGAAAGCTCGCCTTCTTCACGGGAAGAACGCAAGCAACAGAAAGCCGAAGCGGAAAAGCTGCGCGTACGTCTCGTGCCGATCTGGCTGCGGTTGATCATCGTCATTCTTCTGTTTGCGCTGTGCCTTGCGGGAGGACTCGCAATCGGATACGGTGTAGTCGGAGACGGAGAAATGATGGACGTCTTCAAAAAAGACACATGGCAGCACATCATCGACATCGTCAAAAAAGACTCTTAGATGGAAAAGTGAATAATAGTACACTCAGAAGCCCGTTGGGAGCGGAATCAAACCGCCCCCGTCGGGCCTTTATTATTTCCGCTGAAGTCGGTACCATCGCTGAAGTCGGTACCAGGCACCAACCGGGAAGCCTTGCAGGAGTGGGGATTCAAAACGGTGCCTGGTACACTGATCGTATCGAAATGAATGGAAGTAGGAATTTCGCGCAAAAATAATTTCCATATTTATCTATTTATCGGTATAATGAAGGTAGTTTCCTCTTTTTCGACATCTTCAGAATTTCCCTGCAATTCAGCATCTCAACTGCTGAAAATCCCCAATAATCAAATATTTTTAAGGAGTGAAGTTATGCCTCGTAAGCCAAGGATATGGTATCCGGGAGCGGAGTATCATATCACCTCGCGTGGAAATCGCAAGACACCTCTCTTTTACGACAATCAAGATCGCCAGAAGTACATGAAAATCCTTAGTGAAGCCCGCACAGAATTCACCTTCGACCTCTATTCCTACTGCCTGATGACGAATCACATCCACCTGCAATTGAAGACCCACTACTCATCGGTCACCCAAATCATGAGGAAAATCCACCATCGCTATGCACTTTATTTCAACAAGAAATATGAATTCGTCGGCCATGTGTTCCAGGGACGTTATGGTGCGAAGCTGATCGAGTCCCCGAATTATCAAATGGATGTCAGTAAATACATCCACCTGAATCCTGTGAAAGCCGACCTTGTCGAAACAGCAGGAGCTTATGAATGGAGCAGTTACCGGACATATGTCGACTTCCACAAACTCCCTAACGTCAATCCCTACCCTGTCCTCTCTCATTTTCCATATCCCCAGAACATCCTGTACCAGAAATTTGTCGAAAACGACCCAACCGCATCCATTACTGGAGATGACCTCGAAAAATCCCTTGAATAGTGACGCCAGCCAGGATTTATTTTTCAAAGACGTTTTATGCTATGATAGGGAGAAGAATGCACTATATAGGAGGATTTACATATGTTGAACATTGATGAAATCAAAGCGATCATCCCCCATCGCCACCCGGTTTTACTGGTGGATAAGGTATTGGAAGTGGAAGAAGGCAAACGCGCAATCGGACTTAAAAATGTAACCGCTAACGAAGACTTTTTCAACGGACATTTCCCAGAATACCCGGTCATGCCAGGCGTTCTAATTGTCGAAGCGCTTGCTCAAGTCGGAGCGGTCGCCCTACTTAAAAAAGAAGAAAACCGGGGACGCTTAGCCTTTTTCGCAGGAATCGACAAATGTCGTTTTAAAAGACAAGTGCGTCCTGGAGATCAATTACGCCTTGAAGTAGAACTAACTCGTGTCCGCGGATCGATGGGGAAAGGCACAGCTGTCGCAACTGTCGATGGTGAAGTCGCTTGTGAAGCTGAAATCATGTTCGCGTTAGGTGACAAGAAAGAATAATTAGCTTTTAAAAGGGAGTTTTGCTGATGAAAATTTGGGACATTTCTCATCCATTGAAGGAGGGAGTGCCAACTTGGCCTGGCGATACTCCCTTCTCTTTTAAATTGAACTGGACAAAAGAGGAGACAGGCTCAGTCAATGTTGGAAGCCTGACGTTGAGCACGCATACCGGAACGCACGTGGATGCACCGTTCCATTTTGACGACCATGGTAAAAAGATGTTGGATTTGCAGCCGGAGCTTTATGTTGGCGATGCGCTTGTCGTCCATTTGGAAGGCCGTGAAATGATTAAACCAGAAGATTTTGAAGGCTATGATTTAGGAGCAGTGGAGCGATTGCTGATCAAGACCGGCTCCTGGCATGACCGAAGTAAGTTTCCGGAGTCGATCACATATCTTTCAGAAGAACTTGCGCCATTTTTAAAAGAAAAAGGCATCCGTCTGATCGGGGTGGATGTACCTTCCGTCGATCAAATAGATTCGAAGGATTTGGCAGCGCATCACAGCCTGTTGAATAACGACATCCATATTCTCGAAAGCGTTGTGCTCGATGAAATTGAAGAAGGGATCTATGAATTGATCGCCTTGCCGCTGCCGCTCGAGGAGTCAGATGCAAGTCCGGTCAGAGCTGTTTTACGGAGAATATTATAATCCAAAAAATGTTAAGCCAATGTTAGCGTGATGTTAAAAACGTAAGGAAACCTTATGCATTCAGTAAAATCACCCAATTTTGACGGAAAATGCTCTATATTGTAAGTAGCTGGTACACAAGCCAGCACAAAACTTGCGATACAAGGAGTGGTTACCGTGAACAAAAGTTTTCTCGCTAAACTAGGCTCTGCATTATTCGCAATTATGTTAATCACAGCATGTAACGGCACTGAAGAAGAACCAACGAATGAAGAACCAACGAATGAAGAACCAACCGAAGAAGAAACGAACACTGAAGAAAGTGAAAGTGAAGGTGAAACTTCTGAATGACGGTTTTTGATTATAAATTGAAAACGTAGGCACATGTCCTACCTCCCTAACCCCTCATCGGAGCTGCTCAACGCAGCTCCATTTTTTTTTGTTTATTTAGAGTGTACCAGGCACGACAATTTACCCATTGGTACTACTGGGTTCGTGAAAAGTGCCAGGCACCGATCACGAAGTCAGTATTCCCAAGGGGTCTGAATCGGTGCCAGGCACCGAATAAGCGATATCTTTTGACTTGGAGGATGGTTATTGCTAATTTTTGAGTTAAAAGGAGGCTTTTTCTATGAGTAGTGTTCATGATTTTTCAGCTAGGTCGATTACAGGAGAAGATAAGAAGCTAGCCGATTATAAAGGGAAAGTACTGCTGATCGTCAATACAGCAAGCAAATGCGGTTTTACGCCTCAGTATGAGGGGTTGCAGCGATTGTACGATACGTATAAAGACGAGGGGTTCGAAGTACTCGGCTTTCCTAGCAACCAATTCATGAATCAGGAACCGGGCTCTGAAGAAGACATCCAAGAGTTCTGTAAACTCAATTATGGGGTAAGTTTTCCCATGTTCAGTAAAGTAGATGTCAAAGGCAATGAGGCCCATCCTCTATTCAAACACCTAATAAAAGAGGCACCTGGAATGCTTTCTGACCAGGTAAAGTGGAATTTCACCAAGTTTCTCGTTGATCAAGAGGGCAGAGTAATCGACAGGTACGCTCCTCAGACCAAACCTGAAAATATTGAAGAAGACATTCAAAAATTGCTTAATCGGTAAAAATGCTGCTGACGAGTCAACC
Source organism: Alkalihalobacillus sp. TS-13 (assembly GCF_019720915.1). GTDB lineage: Bacteria > Bacillota > Bacilli > Bacillales > Fictibacillaceae > Pseudalkalibacillus. Next base: position 3,220,291 of record NZ_JAHKSI010000001.1, on the reverse strand, counting down.
GTGCTCGTCTTTTTTATTGGTTGACTGAGTTTCTAACCCTGACAAAACATTAATTTGTTAAAGAACTAAAGGATCAAAGCAAGTCCAAAAATTTGGGATAACTAACAATGAATGCGAATCTTTAGTCCTGGGTTAATATTCCTAATAACAATGAAATTATCAATAAGTTGTTTTATATGATTGATTATTACTAGAAATATTCTGAAAAAATAGGTAATTTTTACTTGGAAAAATATTGTCGAATTCTTGTATAATAAAACTAATTAAAGCAGATAAAGGCAAAGCTATCGAAAGGTAGTGACGCAAAGCTAAAGGGACTAATGGTTTATACCTATGTCAGCCAGTTGCCTAAGGATCAGAAATACATACATAACTTGGAACCCCTGAGAGGGTCCGGCAGCAAATTCCTGGGTTGAGCGTTACATACAGCCTCGGCAATCTGCTTTTTTTATGGAAAAAAGAACAGAGGGGATGGAGAACATGATCAAAAAATGGATCGCAACGATCAGCGCAGCTTCACTTTTGCTTTTTGGAGCACCACCAGCTGCGTTTGCAAACACAGACGAGTCTACACCAGCAGTTGACGTGTCTGAGGAAACAACGAATGAAGAACACACAACTGAAGAAGAAACGACACCTGAACAAGGTACGGAGGAAGAAACCACTGAAGAGGGAACTGAAGAAGAGGCAGAAGAACCCTCTCTACTTCCTGGGGACTTTTTCTATTTTGTAAAAACGATGATCGAGAATGTACGTCTAGCGGTAGCTTCTGACGAATATGAAGAAGCGAAAATTTTAGCAGAGATTGCAGCAAACCGTATCGCTGAGGCGAATGCGCTCTTTGCAGCAGGTGAAGAGGAATTGGCACAAGAGACCCTTGAAGAAGCGTTGAAAGCGCAAGAAGCTGCAATGGAAAAAGCAGAGGACGACGGCTCTTCAGGAGAAGAAGCTGAGGAAGGTACAGGGGAAGAAGGAACTGAAGAAGAGACTTCTACGGATGAAGAAGTGAAGGAAGAAGAATCAACAGAAGATCAAGTCACAGAAAATGAGGAAACTACTGAAGAAGAAGGAACGGAAGTGGAAGATGGTTCCGAGGATGATGAACTCCAGGCAAAATTATCTCATAACATCGATGCTCTTCTAATGGCTCTGACACATGTGAAAAACCCGAATGCTCAAGCTTCTTTAATGAAAAACATCCAAAAGGCTTTTGCTAAACTTGATAAAAAGATTGCAAAACTAGAAGAGCATGGTGATGATCTCGATCAAGAGGAAGAGTCTGAAGATACAGATGTTCCAGAGGAAGAAGTAGCTGGTGAAGACGCTGAAACTGAAGGAACGGAAGAAGAAAAATCTGAACAAGCAGCAGTTAAACAAGAAAAAGTGAAAACTCCTCAATTAAAAGAAAAGAAAGAAAAAGCTGCTGAAAAACGTGAAAAAGCTCAAGAAAAACGCGGAAAAGGTAAGCAAGATCGTAACGATGACCAAAAAGATCGTGGAAACAGTAAGCAAAATAAAGAACGCGGAAACAAAGGTAAGAACGATAAAGACCGCAACCAGGGTAACGAAAAAGGAAACGGACACGGAAGAAACTAAACCCAGTTCCATCCATTTAATAGAGGCCTCCACACACATAGCTGTGGAGGCCACTTGCCTTCATAAAGCAACCATTTCGGTGCCAGGCACCGAATAGAAAGTCAATGGTACCAAAGGTTCTCAAACGGTGCCTGGCACCGGGGATTTGGCACCGTAGTTATCATCCCTCAAATTTCACACCGATAATCCGCCGCCGGAGAGGGGTTGGTTGAAGCTTGTCCTGTTCACGAAGGTTGCTTTGACTCGTTTTGATTTCAATAAGTATGGGACCAAAACCAGGCATGAGACCAATGAGCCGATCTGCTGTCTATAGGTTTGGGTTTTGATGTATGCAAGCATTTCTTCCGATATCGGAAGTGAGCTGAAGATCCAGCTGGTCACGAATCCATCGGCAATCGAATAAATTGTCACGCCAACTAAGAAATAAATCATGTATTTCGGAAAAGAAGGACTTCTATTGAACAGCAGCCACAACGCGACAACCGACAAAACAACAATCCCATAATCAACGGCTGCCCCGACGAAAAAGGTTGGAGCAAACCATGCGTGATACATCGGATTGCCTGGTTCCGTAAACATGCTCCAGGCTGGTGTGTCATAAACCGTCACATAGCTTTGATAAAGGGCATAGAGACGAATGATCGGGACGAACAGAAGACCAGCAACAATCAAAATCAACCATCCAGCGATTCCTTCGTGCTTAGATCCCATAATGATCTCCTTTCGTTTTCCTTAATATGCCATTTAATACCCGCAATTTCCCCAAAGGAAACTAGAGCCTTCTACCCAAATTCTTAACTTCTTTTATATACCTCATATTTACCGAGCTCCTCAAAACCCAACTTCCGTAAAATCGGTTCTGAGGTGCCTTTCCTAGCTTGCGTGACGATCCAGTTGCTTCCGTATGAACTTGCAAGCTCCAACCGTCTCGATAAAAGCGCACGATAAATACCTTGCCCACGGTACTTCGGTAAAACGCCGGTCCCCGAGAGATACATTGCTTCGCCATCACTGCTGAAGCGATATCCGGCATAGCCGACCGCACGATCCCCATCCATGACGATCAAAAAGCCGCCGCGACAATCAGGAGCTTTTAAATACGCAAGCCTCTGACGGATCAACGTTTCCTCCGTGGCATCATCATATCCCCAGATGTTAGCGCTCACCTCAACGTACTGACGGATATCATCCTCATCCACAACATTCCGTAAAGCATAAGGCAGCTCCACCTTCTCCCATCGATCAACGGCTTTCACCAGGCCGTAGTAGGTGTCTTCATATTCAAGTCCCGCCAATTCAACTTTTAAAATCAAATCCTCAGGCTTAGAATCCGGACCAATCCACCAGGAGTATGGTTTACCCTGATAAAAACCCCCCACTTCACCAATCAACTGCTCGAACGCTTTATCAGTCTCAACTTTAACCTTCGCAATCTTGTTTGATAAAATGCTTGAGGACCCTTCCGTCTTGTACATCAATAACGCCGGACGCTCCACAAATTCTACATTGTCCGGCACACTTTCATAATCCCACATGACCCCGCGGACATACGTCCATAATTGCTCATTCATTGCTGTCACAACCTTTTTTTCACTTAACAGTCATTTCGTTTACAATGTTAAAACTCCTGCAATCCAAATTTTACAATTGTACGAGTAGGCGTCAAATCAATATTTTACATAAATTGTAAGTCGTTTCATGGTCACTTTGCCTCCCATAAGACCGAATTGCTAAATGTAGTAATTTTTTGGGGGAGGTGTTACTAGTGGAAAAAACACTTGAAAAGTCCAAAGGGAAGTTTTTCGAAGAGATTCATTTTTTGCGCGCGTTCGCTTGTATTGGTGTTGTGCTAGTACACCTTAGTGCAAGCTATTATAATCAACATGACCAGACATACAACTGGCTGACATTCGCGTTGAACCAGCTAGGTCGTTTTGGAACGCCGACATTCGCCTTAATAAGCGGTTTCTTATTGTTTCACCAGGTAAAAGCAAAAGGCTTTGACTTTCATAGATTTTTAAAATCACGATTCACAAAAATCGTCATGCCGTTTGTCATTTGGAGTATCTTTTACTTGCTGATCAAGGTTTTTGTATTGAAGGCGACCCTGCCAACGGGATCTGATTTCATTGAATCTGTCCTGACGGGTGCTTCGTTTTATCATTTATATTTCATGGTCATTGTCATCCAGTTCTATTTCATTTTTCCATTATTGCAGTCAATAAGGACAAAACGTTCATGGATGATCGCACTTGTTTTTTCATTGATAACCAGTGCATTCTTCATTAATTTATCTCATTTCATGTCCGTAAAAGAAGGACTCGGAGCAATCTTAAGTAACCGTGTATTCATCTTCACATGGATATTTTACTTCATATTTGGTGGCTTTTTAGCCTATTATTGGCGCTCGATCACAAAGCTTATCACCAGCCAGACGAAATTGGTGCTTTTGGTCGTTGCTGTCTATATTTTAGCGATTTACGAATATAAAGTAATGGGGTCGATCCCCTCGAATAGAATGACAAATCTGATCAATATACCGTTATTGAGTATGGCTGTCATCGGACTTTTTCCGGTCATACAAAACAGGCGGATCCTTTATAAACCGTTAAAACTGATCGGAACACTGTCAATGGGAATTTACCTCGTGCATCCATTAGTCCTCTTGTTTTTAAATCAAATTCTGCCTCACACGGCCTGGGCGACAAGAGGATTGCCAATCATGTATGTAGTGGTGATGCTGCTCTCGATCGGAATTGTCCAGGCGATCCGAAAATTATCATTTGTACAATATATCATTCCCGTTCCGCGCATGCAGAACAAATAAGGTTGAAAAGCCCTTTTACAAGGGCTTTTTTGCATTTAAAGAAAGTATAAAATACTTTCTTCAATATAAGTGTAACTAAAGCTCAGCCTGCGCCAAAGGCTTGGCTTTGCCAAGTTTTCTTTAAGCTCTTGTTGTAACTTAATTGGAGGTTGTTCGTCTAATAAAAAAGATTACGAAAACAGATTATAAGAAAAATAAGGGAAGAAATAGTAGAATATAATAAGGGAGTTAAAATATAGGGGGATGGTCAGACTTGTGTAAAACAGTATTCATTCTTATATGTATCGTTTTCAGTCTTGTCGGTTGCTCGGAAAAACCGAAGCCTGAAACGACATTCGAAAGTTACATGAAGGCCTGGGAAGAACAGGACTTTGCGAAAATGTATAGTCATTTATCGGAGAATTCGAAAAAGCAAATTACGGAAGAGCAATTTGCGGAAGTTTATAAAAAGAATTACGAAGAAATCAAGATGAGCAACTTCAAAGCTACATACAAATTGCCGAAGGAAGAAAAGAAATACGAGGAAGAGGATAAGCCGACCTTCGATTATACCGTAAAGATGGACACATTGGCAGGACCGCTCGAAACGTCCTACCAAGCTGAACTCGTTCATGAAAAAGGTGAAGATAACGAGAAGTGGGTGATCAACTGGAACCCTTCGATGATTATTGCTGGTATGCAAGAAGGGGATACGCTATCTGCAACCACCATCAAACCTGAGCGCGGTGAAATTTTTGACGTGAACGGGGAAGGGCTGGCGGTTAATGGGGTCATCCAGGAAGTTGGGCTTGTTCCAGGGTGGATGAAGGAAGATGCCGAAGAGGTAAAGGAAAAGCTTTCGGAATTGATTAATGTCCCGGTAGAAAAGATTGATGCTGAATTGAACCAATCCTGGGTAAAAGAGGATTCGTTTGTACCGCTTGGCTCGGTAGCGGATGATGACCGAGAGAAAATCGAAGCGATCCGTCCGCTGAACGGGACAAAGTTCATGGAGAAAAAAGCTCGTGTTTATCCGTTGAAGCAGGCTGCGGCACATTTGACGGGGTATGTCGGCAAAGTTACTGCAGATGAATTGGAGAAAAAGAAAGAAGAAGGATACACAGGGAATGACATCATCGGGAAAACTGGTCTTGAACGAGCGATGGAAAAAGAACTGAGAGGCCAGCACGGTGGTGAAATTGTAATCAAAAGTGCTGATGGTACGACAAAGGATATCCTGGTTAAAAACGAACCTGTTGACGGCAAGGATTTTACGTTGACGATTGATTCGGCGGTTCAGTCATCGCTTTATCATCAGATGAGGAAGGATGCGGGCTCAGCATCAGCGTTCAATCCGACAACCGGTGAAGTACTTGCCCTTGTCAGTACGCCATCGTATGACCCGAATGAATTTGTATTTGGGGTATCTGGAGAACGTTACAATGAATTATTGAATCATTCTTCGGCACCATTACGAAACCGATTCAGCAAGACATATGCGCCAGGCTCTACCTTCAAGCCGATTACTGCCGCGATCGGTCTCGAAACTGGTGCAATCGATCCGGCTGAGAAAAAGTCGGTCCCGGCTAACAACCGCTGGCAGAAGGAATCCTGGGGTGACCATTATGTAACGAGGGTAAAAAGCCCACTCACCCAGGTCAATCTACAGGACGCACTCGTACGTTCGGATAACATCTATTTTGCAAAAGCGATATTGGATATCGGCGGAGAGGCATTTTTACAAGAATCGAAGCGTTTCGGTTTCGATGAAAAGATTCCTTTCCCACTTGGAATCGAGGCTTCACAGATCACGAACGATGGTTTCGCAAGTGAAGGCCAGCTTGCAGATACAGGTTACGGGCAAGGGCAAGCGGAGATGAGCTCGCTTCATTTAGGGCTAGCCTACACACCATTCATTACAAAAGGAACAATGCTCAAACCGGTTCTTTTTGCGGATGAAGATAAACCGCAAGTCTGGAAAGAGAATGTGATCAGCGAGGATACGGCAAACACGATTGTGAATGACCTTGTTCAAGTATTTGAAAATCCCGCTGGAACGGCAAATGATGTGAAGCTTGCTGAGGTGAAACTTGCAGGTAAAACCGGTACGGCTGAACTGAAACAATCAAAGGATGATAAGGAAGGGACAGAAAACGGCTGGTTTGTCGCCTGGAACACCGAAAACCCATCGCTGCTCGTATCGATGATGATCGAAGACGTTAAAAAACGCAATGGAAGCCATTACGTTACGCCAAAAGTGACAAAAGTGTTCGAAGATATCCTCGGATCGGAATAGATGTCGAAAAAGGAAAGCGGACTATACTCGTTCTCCACCCGAGGAATGTCTTTTAGAGTCTTAGGTGAATTGTAAGTTACAGGGAAGCTTTGTAGAAATGTATAAAAAAAGAAGGAGTCCTGCCATTAAAGGCATTGGACTCCTTTTATATCGCCATCTAGTATTCGTTGATGATCCCCTTAAGTTTATTCTGCCATTTTTCATCGTCCAAAATGATCTGGAACGAGATCCGGCGGTTTTTCTGTAGGGATTCATCTGAATTTCCTTCTGCAATCGGCTTATACTCCGAGTAGCCGGTCGCCGCAATGTATTGGGCGTATTTCTGTTCTTTGAACTTCGGATTGACCTGAGCCATGTACTTGACGACCGCCACCGCGCGCTCAGTCGAGAGGCTCCAGTTATCATATGGGACTGAATCGGTGTGCCCCTCGATCAGGATGATGTAGAGGTAGCGGCTCAATTCCTGCTCGTCGATGATCTGGACGAGTGCATCGGAAAGCTGTGCCAGCACCTTTTTCCCTTGTGGACTGATTTCCGCACTGCCGGTATCGAATAAAATGTTCCCCTCAACCGCGATCGTGTTGTTTGGACCCCGGACGATCTTATCCTTCCCAACGTTTTCCTCAAGCCGTTTTTCAATCAAATCCGAGATGTGCTTTTTCACGTCTGCCACCTTCGCCAGTTCGTGCTTCACTTCGGTCTGCTCGTAGGCATTATAGATGCTCTGGATATAAGCGATGATTGCGATGAATAACATGACGAGGACCATCATCGCCATCATATCGGTGAATGACGGCCAGAAATAGCTTTTCGTTCCTTCCTCTTCGTTACGCCATCTTCTTTTTCGCATCGGCATCACCTGTGGGTCGGGTCGTGCACAGTGATCCGACGTGGCTCATAATCCCGGTCATAGCGGTTGTTCGCCGATTGGACGGTTGCATCCAACAAGCGCTGTAAAACATGGTACACATCGCCGAAATATTGGTGCGTCTGTTTGAATTCCCGCGACAGGTTTTGATAGACAGAATCGAGTGCCCGTATGAGCTCGCGCATTTCTTGCTCGCGTCCAGGATCCTGTCTCGCTTGCCGTTCACGGTCGAACATATAACCAAGCTGATCGATGAATTCCCGCTTGAACGTTTCGATGGTGCCATACCAGGCTTTTTCCAACTGTTGCACCGAACCGGCAAATGACTCGGATGCCCGGCCGTATTGCTCGGTTTTATCCTGATACCTGTAAAACCATTCATCGTTTTGCTGCGCCATCTTCCGCTCAAAGTCTTCCTGTTTTGTTTCGTATCGTGAAAGGACGGTTTCCACGCCGTTGACGAGGGAGCGTCCCAGTTCTTCCGTTTTCTTTTGCGACTCCTCAATCATGCGGTCGGAGTGCTTCATCACATGCTCCATGCGCTTTTGCCCCTGCTCAAGCTGTTCACTCGTGCGTTTGTATTGTTTTTCAAACCCTGAGACATGGTCGTTGAGTTTAGAAAGGCTTTTATCGACTGAATGCTGGACAGATTCGAGCTTCGTGATCGTTTCTGAAAAACGGTCGCCGAACATCACGAGGACGTCGGTGCTCTGTTTGAACTGCTCGGTGTGATCACGTTGTGCGGTTAATATTCCTTTGACATCATCCATTGCTTCCTCAAGCCCGGACGTGAAACCGACCATTTTTTCGCTAAAATCTCCGATGCTTTGCTGAAAGCTTTCCTGAACCTTGGAAACGAGGCGGTCCAGGAGCCGTTCGAGTGAATCTTTCGGTTTTTCGTTCTGGAGTTGTTCTTGCACAACATGGTCGAGAACGCCCTCTGCCTCTGCTAAAACCCGGTCCTGCAAGTAGCTGAGCGAAGTGCCTCCAGTCAGGAAACCAGATTGCACGAAGGAGAGAAGCAGTGAGCTTCCGATCCCGGCGATACTCGTGACGAAAGCGATGCTCATCCCTCTGAACGGCTCAGAAATCGCAGCGACGATCGCAGATACGGAAAGATTCGCATTCTCGCCCGGCTGATTCCCGATGCTGACAAGCGTATCCTGCATCGCCATGATCGCAATCGTCAGGCCGACGAATGTTCCAAGAACCCCGACGATGATCGCGAGGGAAGGCAATCCGTGCAACAAGCGGATGATGTTCCCGGTAGGCACACGGAAAATGCCAAGAACCCGGACCGGCTGCTGCATCAGGTGTTTTTCCACTAAAACAGGACTATTCACATTCGAAATACCAGAAAGATGGAAGTTCCGGTAATCCTCTATCGCATCATTCATCCATTTCGAACCACGACCGGACTGGACCGTTGCAGCATCAATCTGTCTGAGCTCCTTCAGCCAATCAGCCAACTTGATCCGTGCCTGGATGTTACCGATGATCCCGAACACGGTGATGAACCCGATAATCCCAATGACAATGATCGTTACATTTTCCAAGCTGCATTCCCCCTTGTCTACTCTCATTCTATGAAGACAACCAGGAGAACTTGCCCACTTTTCCTCAGTGCTATTCTTCGGTGCCAGGCACGACAATTTCGCCCTTCTGCCCCAACGGTTTCAGAAAGGTGCCAGGCACCAAAGCAAAACCCTTGGGGCAGTTGAGGTCTCAAATGGTGCCTGGCACCAACTCAGAGTCCTTGCCGCTGAAGGGGTTTGAAAGTGTGCCAGGCACTGAGTGGGAAGCCCTGTTACCGTGGACTTCTTTTTCGGTGCCTGGCACTTAAGCAAAGAAAAAACCACCGTCGTGGTGGACGGTGGGTACTCAAAAGTTATGTATTATCCTACAAAAATCAAAAATTCAGTTTTGGATTTTTGTCCTTTGTATGATATTGAGTTTTTCATCAAGTTTCTGGCTCATTTTGACGATGGTGGGATCAGAGTAGTTTTTCAGCCTTTTACTGTACTCATACATCAACTTTTGCAAAGAATAAACTTCTTCGTTTTCTCTAGTTTCTGTTGTTTTAGTAGTATTCATCAAAATCCTCCAAGGTCAGACATCATTCAATAAAGAGTGCAGTAATTATTTTACATTACTGTCGAATCATTGTAAACAGGAAAATAGTTTAATAGGCCTATTTAGCTATATTTGTAAAAATAGGGCAAAGTTTGCGGTTGTCAGACTGCCTCATAGTAAGCTAGAACGATTTTTCAATCTTTTACAAATAATTCATTTAACCTTAAACAAAATCTAGTAGAGTTAGAAATATAGGGAATTAAATTCAACTTTAGGAGGAAATTACATGTATAACCAGGTTACCCGTAAGTGGACGACCTTTTTAGCTTTGGTTGCAATGCTCGTCACGTTGCTTCCGATGGGAGTCGTCGCACAAGCTGAGACGACGATTCCGATTTCGGAAGCGAAAGCCCAGAACGGCCAGACGGTGACTGTAGAAGGGGTTGTCACAGCTGATTTTACAGCTAGCAATCTATCAGCATACATACAAGACGAAACAGCAGGGATCAATGTTTTTTCGTTCAATGAAAACTTAGCAGACTTGAATAAAGGCCAGGAGATTCGTGTTACAGGTGAAATCACCTCTTACAATGGATTAACGGAGATCATACCTGGTACGATTGAGGTTTTATCAGAAGGAAATGAGCTGCCAGAGCCTCAGCCGACTGAACTTGCCACACTATATAACAATGAAGCAGAACCGCTTGAGGGATCACTCGTCAACGTTACCGGATACATACAATCGATTCCATCCAATCAAGCTGGCGGTGGTTATAACATTTCATTCATCGATGAAACGATGCAGGGGGTTATCCTCCGAGTCGAAGGTGCGACAGACATCGACGTCTCCCAGCTTGAGGAAGGCAAATGGTACGATGTCACAGCTATTGTCGGTCAATACAATGACTATCAACTTTTACCGACAAAAGCAGAGGATCTCAGATTACTAGAGGATCAACCGCCGGCACCAGCACCGGAGGAAGAATACGAAGCCACCGTTGAACGTGTTGTGGATGGCGACACGGTCCGTATCAATGACCCGGTGCTCGGAGCATCCAATGTACGAATGCTTTCAATTGATACGCCAGAAACGAATTACAACGGTCACTCCCAAGGAGAGCATGCAGAAGCTGCTACTTCAGAACTTCAACGCTTGCTGCCAGCAGGAACCGAAATCACCCTAGAAGTGGGGGAAGAGCCGCTTGATAATTACGGACGCCTTCTCGCTCATGTCCACAAAGACGACATGGACGTCAACAAGGAAATGGTCCGCTTAGGACGAGCTGTTCCTTATTTTATCTATCCGAATATGGAGCATTTCGAGGCGTATAGTACTGCAGCCGAAGAAGCGATTGAAAACGGACGCGGCATGTGGGACCCGGAAAACCCGATCGAGGAGCTCCCTTACGAGTTCCGTTTCAATCTTCGTAGCGGCCCGGATAAGTTTGTAGGCGATTATTTTACAAAAGAATATGTTGTTCCTGAAAAATGGGAGGACATCCCTGTTCAGAACCGTGTGTTTTTCTTTGAAGAGGAAGACGCAATTGAGGCAGGCTACATGCCAGCAGACGATGGTGATTCTGATGAAAACATCCAGGTCCAGCTGCTCGGTGTGAACGATCTCCACGGCAAAGTCGATGTGACGGGAACAGTGGATGGTGTCCAATACGGACGAATGGATTATCTCTCTGCCTATTTAAAAGAAAGAGAAGCAACGAATCCGAACACATTGATGGTCCATTCTGGAGATATGGTCGGAGCGAGCTCGCCAGTCTCGGCGCTCTTGCAAGATGAGCCTACAGTCGACATGATGGAAACGATCGGCTTTGACGTCGGAACACTCGGAAACCACGAATTTGATGAAGGTGTCGAGGAAATGCTTCGTCTCATCGACGGCGGCGACCACCCGGACGGTACAGAAAACTACGACGGCATCGATTTTCCGATGGTGGCAGCAAACGTAGAATATAAGGATACAGGTGACCTGGTAATTGCTCCTTATACTGTAATCGAAATCGGAGGCACAAAAATCGGTTTCATCGGGATCGTGACGACAGAAACGCCGAGCATGGTCATTCCGGATGGCATTCAGGGTATCCGTTTTACCGATGAAGCGGAAGCAGTGAACCGTTACGTCCCTGAACTCCAGGAGCAAGGTGTCGAAGCGATCGTCGTCCTCGCCCATGAACCAGGGAACCAGAGCGGTGACACAGTGACAGGCGAAGTATCTGAACTAGCACAAAACATCAATGATGCGGTGGACGTGATTTTTGCAGCCCATAACCATGTAAAAGTGAATGCGGTGGTGGACGGAAAATTGATCGTTCAGGCTTGGGAATACGGAAAAGCTTTTGCTGACGTCGATCTTGAAATCGACCCAGTGACGAATGATATCGTCAGCAAGTCAGCTGAAATCGTCAATGTTGTCCAGAACGGTATGACACCAGACCCTGAAGTTACGGCACTCTTGGATTATTATGATGAACTGGTAGGACCGAAGCTTCGTGAAGTCGTTGGTGAAGCGGCGATCGATCTCGAAGGCGGATATGCAAGTAAAGGCCTTGTCGGGGATAATGCACTCGGCAATTTGATTGCAGAAGGCATGCGCGCAGAAATGGGCTCTGATTTTGCCTTGATGAACGGCGGTGGAATCCGTGATGACCTTGATGCTGGGGAAATCACGTGGGGTGAGCTATATAACATCCAACCGTTCGGGAATACACTGGTACAGGTTGATTTGACAGGCGATGACCTTCGTCAAGTCCTCAATGCTCAGTTCTCAAGCTACGGACCTGATGTCAGTATCGCCGGCTTCCGTTACACGTGGAACCAAGAAACCTGGGAAGTCATGGGGCTGTACTTGCCGGACGGAACTCCAGTCGATCCTGAAGCGACCTATACGGTGGTCGTGAACAATTACATGTATCCGCATGGAACAGATGATTATCGTTTGGATGAGCTTGGTGAAAATCCAGTTCAAGGACCAATAGACCTGGATGCGACAATCAACTATATCCAAAGCTTTGAAGAGCCGATTGAAATGTACGCGGATGCAAGAATCAGTAACGATTATGTAGCACCTACTACGACAGTGACGGTTGACGGAAACGTTGGCGAAGATGCTGTGAATGAAGAAGACGTAACTTTCACGGTTGAAGCAACGGATGGAGAAGGAATCGGTGTGCTGCATACGGAATACCGTGTGAATGATGGGGAATGGGTGACCATAGAAGATGGAAGCTTCACGCTGTCAGAAGAAGGCACGCACGTGGTTGAAATCCGTTCAGTGGATCAAAACTTCAACAAAGAAGAAGCGCAGGTATTCACGGTTGTGATAGGTGAAGCTGAAGAAACGGTGACTATTGATGAGCTTGATGAGATGGTTGATGAAGCTTATGAAGAAGGCCATTTCAAGAACTACGGAACATACCGCTCATTGCAAGCCAAAATCAGTAACGCCCAACGTACGAATAATGAACGTGTACAAGCTAAAAAGCTGGAATCGATTCAATACTATGTTGAGAAGAAAAACAGGAAGCACATCAACGCAGAATTTGCAGAAGAACTGATTGAAGCGATTGATGGGATTTTGGAAACGTACTAGTAAAATACGAAGAATAAAAAACCTGGTAAGGTGGCGAATTACGAAAACCACTTAACCAGGTTTTAAATTTTAGGTTGTTTTTCGAGACTTCATAAAAGGTAGAGAAAGGAAAATTAAACCGATCAACACAACGATACCGCTTGTAACGAAAAAGCTCTTCGCATGGGCAGGTATTTCGCTTTCATGGACTCGATCAGCAATTTCCACCCCTAAGAAACTGATTCCAATGCCATCCCCGTCAACATTCGTACCAAGCGCTCTCAAATCCATTCCCTTCATAAAAACCAAAACCCCCAAAGCAGCACAAACCACAAACCCTAAGAAATACCGTTTCACCAAACCCCTCCCAGATCAAATTAATATCCATTATAACATCGGTGCCTGGCACCGAAAAAGAAGCCAAGCTTATCAAGGGTTCCCACTCGGTGCCTGGCACCAATCCAAATCCCTTGAGCCCCAACAGGTTGATAAGTGTACCTGGCACCATCTGAAACCTCAACAGCCCCAATGGTTTTGCTTCGGTGCCTGGCACCATATCAGAACCGTTGGGGGAGAAGGGGGAAATTGTCGTGCCAGGCACCGCTTAACTTACTAGGGTTTGGGGAATGTATAGGTAGCGGTGGGTTTTTAGAAGATAAATACAAATGGAGTTTTGAGACGGAGGAATTGTCATTGAAAAAGTTGAATATGGGGAAAAAGTCGATCATCTGGACCCTGATTGGTGTCCTTCTTTTGATTTACATAACGACAATGATCTATCACACATACAAATCGATTCCTGAAGGGGTTGCATATCAAAGCGATGTGTACGAAGTGGATGATGTGAAGTTCTATTATGATCTGACGTACCAAAAAGACGGCAAGACTGTGCACGAACTTGAAATTTTTGAACGGATAAACGAAATCATCATGGAGGCGGAGGATTTCATCGTCATCGATATGTTTTTATTCAATGGTTATTATGAGCCGGACCAGTCTTTCCCGCCGATCAGTGAAAACCTTGCGAATACAATCATCAAAAAGAAACAGGAGAATCCAGATATCAAAGTCGTTTTCATATCGGATGAGGTCAACACCGGCTATCGGTCGTATCAATCCAAACTCCTTTCAAAACTAGAGGAGAACGGTGTTGAAGTCGTTTATACGAATTTGGAACGGCTGCGAGATCCTACGCCATTGTACTCCGGAGTGTGGCGGATGTTTTTCCAATGGTTTGGTCAAAAAGGGGAGGGCTGGGTCCGTAATCCTTTTGCGAGCACTGCGCCGGACATGACAGCTCGATCTTACCTGAAACTTTTAAATGTAAAAGCGAACCATCGTAAAGTTGTGGCGACGGATAAAACGGCACTTGTTACTTCGGGAAATCCGCATGATGCTTCAGCCTATCACGGGAATGTCGCTTTTGAAGTCAAAGGACCGATCATTCAAGAGATCATCAATGCTGAGCAAGCGGTCGTGGACATGTCTGAAAAAGGAATCGACCTGCCAACCTACAAGGCGAAAAATGACCAGAAAAATGGCCAATACCAGATCCAGTACTATACAGAAGGAAAAACGCATAAACAAATCGTCGAGGCGATTGAACAGACAAAAAAGGGCGATGAAATCCACCTCGGGATGTTTTACATTGCGGACCGTTCCGTTATCGGTCCACTCCTTGATGCCGCAGACCGTGGAGTGGACGTTGAAATGGTGTTGGATCCGAATAAAACGGCTTTCGGAAATAAGAAAACCGGACTTCCCAATATTCCGGTTGCAGAAGAAATAATGGAGGATTCTAAAGGTAAAATCGAAATCCGCTGGTACAATACAGGAATTGAACAGTATCATACAAAAATGATGTTTATCAAAAGTGGGGAGGAAGCAACGATCATAGCAGGTTCGGCCAACTACACAAAAAGGAACTTGGAAGCTTTCAATCTGGAGGCGGATCTGCAAATCAAAGGATCAACTGATTCCGAACTGATGAAGGAAACAGATCATTACTTCAACCGGATTTGGAACAATGAGGGCGGCTTATACACCGTCGCTTATGAAAAGAACGAAACGAAGCTTACACCCCTGCAGCGAGGGGTTTATGCTATACAGAAATTTTTACGATTGACCACCTATTAAAAAGGAAGACCTCACCAGAATCGGGCTGATGAGGCCTTTTTAGGTTTGACGGTCCGAGGGTACGATTCGGACAGGAGCAGGTCATGAAGGCTTGGCACTGTCCCAATACGGAGCTTATTCGGACAGGAACAGGTGAAAAAAGCGAGATGCTGTGGTTCGCTCGGAAAAAATCAAGGGACGTAAATAACGAGGTACTTCGGCAACATCTCGATTTTAAGGGGGAGTGGGTCGCCTTCCTCGCCATCAATGTTAGAATGA
The DNA here is from genome assembly GCF_019720915.1 of Alkalihalobacillus sp. TS-13. GTDB lineage: Bacteria > Bacillota > Bacilli > Bacillales > Fictibacillaceae > Pseudalkalibacillus. The sequence goes on along the minus strand of NZ_JAHKSI010000001.1, from coordinate 3,204,675 downwards.
AGTTTTTCCGAAGATGTGATCTCAAGCTTTGAAGTTGTGATGTATTCAATCTTGTCGTCATGGATGTGCTCGCCTTGTAAAAGTTCAGTCCCGATCTTGATGAACTTTGGCAGGGAAACATCATGGACGACCAAGCATTTCAGCTTTCCGTCATCGACCTCAGCATCGGGAGCGATTTTTTCAAAGCCGCCAACAGAGTTCGTCAGGGCTGCTAGAACCAAGAGGGCATCACCCTTCCAGGTACCATGATCATGCTTCAGTTCAATGTCATAAGCGGTTTTTGAAGTTAACGTCTTAAGCCCTTCGATCATATAAGCGACAGGTCCCAGCAGTGTTTTCTGTTTGGGCGAGACCTGATAAGTCGCTTCTGCAATAGCACCGACCGCTATGATATTCATAAAATAACGATCATTCACTTTTCCGATATCAACCGCACGTGTCTCACCTTTCTCGATCAAATCGACGGCTTTATCAAAATCAAGCGGGATATTAAGGGCTCGGGCAAAATCGTTCACTGTCCCCATCGGAATGATCCCGAAGTTCGGGCAATGCTTCTGACCGGCGAGACCGTTCACCGTTTCATTCAGCGTCCCATCACCGCCCATGGAGACAACGACATCGAATGCTTCCACACAAGACGTCCGCGCAAATTCCATTGCATCCAGTTCTTTTTCCGTGAGCTTGATGATAACGTCATAACCTTTCTTACGCAGGACATCCTCGACCTTGGACATATTCTTCTCAGCCTCTTCCTTCCCGGAAGAAGGATTCACAATGATCATTGCTTTCTTCACAACACACATCGCCCCCTTAAAAATTCAACACAAACTGTAAGGAATATACAACACCAATACCCTCAATCACAGAAGACTAACCTTGGGTAATATACATTAAAAGCCTCAGGGTGCCAGGCACCGAAAAAGAAGTCAACCGTACCAAGGCTTCCCAGCCGGTGCCTGGCTCTCATCCAAACCCCTTCAGCCGTAACGGTTTGAAATGCGTGCCAGGCACACTTTCAAACACCAACAGCCCCAAGGGTTTTGCTTCGGTGCCAGGCACCTCGTGGAAACCGTTGGGGCACAAGGGCGAAATTGTCGTGCCTGGCACCGAAAACCGCCGCCACTCAAAAAAACCACTGGTCCAGTTTTACGGTCCAGTGGTTCCCTGTGCAATTCACATAACTTGCATCACATTATTTTACTCTCTTATACGACTTATGCTGCGTCTCCGTTTTCTGAGACTGATTGGCTTTCGATTTCAAGGTGTTCTTTCAGCTTCGAACGGATTTGGTTCCGTTCTTCGTCGGAAACGATAAAGTAGAAGATGTTATTGATATATTTTTCTGTCGCCTTAACCTCAAATGTTTCGATATTCTTTCGTGCACCTTTGTAATTCTCCTGGATATCCTTCATCTCAGCAAACGTCATATTCGTTTTCACGTTACTGCTGATGACATCCAACACATCATCAAACTTTGTAATCGAGGAGACGCGAGCCCCTTTATCAATGACACCTCTGATGATCTGGCGTTGACGTTCATTCCTTCCTAGATCACCCTTAGGATCCTGCTTCCGCATCCTGACATAAGCTAGAGCTTCCTTCCCATTATCAAGCTCGATCTCACCCGCAGGGAATTCATAACCGCCTGATTTAAAATCAAAGCTGTTCTTCACCGTCACACCATTAACCGCATTGACGATATCCTGGAACGATTCCATGTTCACCTTGATGTAGTAATTGATCGGTATATCCAAGAAATTTTCGACCGTTTCCACAGCCATTTTTGTGCCGCCGAACGCATAAGCATGGTTGATTTTATCGTCAAAACCTTTACCGATGATTTCTGTACGTGTATCACGCGGAATATTGAACATGATCATTGTATCATCGTGCGGATTCACCGTAATGACTACCATCGTATCCGATCGGCCGCTATCATTTTTCCGCTCATCGACACCTAACAGCAAAATTGATATCGGTTCTCTCTCTTTTTTATCCACTTTCGGTTTAGGAACATTTTTATCACGCTCAGGATCAATCGGTTCATGTATCTCGTTTGCCGTGTCCTTGACTGAATCATACAAATAATAAGCGTAGCCTCCGATACCGACTACTGCTATCCCCAACACAATGACAAATCCCCAGATGAATTTTTTCAACATATAATAATGACCCCTCTTAATTCTAAAATTTCACATCTAACTCGATTATACAGCAATAGCAAATCTATCAAAACATAATTTTTTACAATGGAGGAAACGATTTATAATTCGCGAAGTGAGCGAAGTGATAGGAAGAAATAGTCGAGTAGACGAAACTGTTCTGTTAAAATAGTGAACAAAAGCTAGTCTGATAGATTTGAGGGATTGTAATGGGGGATGGACGCAACCAGAAGCGAGACGATCTGCGTTTCAAAATAGCCAACCGTGAAGCCTTGATGGGTGTCATCCTGGCCGTTTTCAACTTCATCTGGTGGTTTGCTTTTGCCTATGGCTTAGGTAGAAAACCGGTCGAAGAATATACATACATTTTCGGGTTTCCAGCGTGGTTTTTCTACAGCTGCATCGTCGGCTTCCTACTTTTTTCAACGCTCGTTTTTGTCATGGTAAAATTATTTTTCATCGAAGTGCCTTTTGAGGATAGAGAGGAGGACGCCGAATGAATTGGGATGTCATCATACCTCTCTTTGGTTTTCTTGTCATCGTCTTTTTGATCGGGACCTATTCGTCAAAGTACATACGGAAAGCTCCGGATTTTTTGCAGGAGTATTTTTTGGGGAGCCGCCAGCTGAACGGCTTCATTTTAGCGTTGACGATGGTCGCGACCTTTGGAAGTGCGAGCAGTTTCATAGGCGGGCCAGGTGTTGCATATAATCTCGGGCTTGGATGGGTTCTCCTAGCGATGTCGCAGCTCGTCACCGGGTATTTTACGCTTGCGGTTTTAGGGAAAAAGTTTGCGATTGTCGCTCGAAAAATCAACGCCGTCACACTGATCGACTTCTTAAAAGAAAGATACCAGAACAAGTGGGTCGTGTTGCTTTCAGCAGCGAGCATCGTCATCTTCCTGTTCAGTGCGATGGCCGCCCAGTGGGTCGGGGGAGGCAGGCTGATCGAGTCGTTCACAGGGCTTTCCTACACAGCTTCGTTGTTCATTTTTGCGAGTTCTGTGCTTGTGTACGTCATCATCGGCGGTTTCCGGGCTGTCGCCATCACCGACAGCCTGCAGGGGATCGTCATGTTCATCGGGACCTTGCTCTTGTTAATCGGAACTATTATAGCGGGTGGAGGAATCTCGAACATCATGACGGAACTGGCTGTTGAAAACCCGGACCTCGTTTCACCGTTCGGAGCGGATGGATCCTTGACACCGTTGTTCGTGTCCTCTTTTTGGATTTTGGTCGGGGTAGGGGTCATTGGATTGCCGCAAGTCGCTGTTCGTGCGATGTCTTACCGCGATTCAAAAGCGATGCACAAAGCGATGATCATCGGAACGCTCGTTGTAGGTTTCATCATGCTCGGGATGCATTTGATCGGTGTGTTCGCACGGGTCGTCGTGCCGGGGATTGAAGTCGGGGACAAAGTCATGCCCCTCGTAGCGTTGGAAGTGCTGCCGGGCTGGCTTGCTGGAATCGTTCTTGCCGCACCGATGGCAGCCGTCATGTCGACGGTCGATTCGTTGCTTTTGCTCGTCAGTTCCGCAGTCATCAAGGACGTCTATGTGAACTATGTAAAACCGACAGCTTCACAACGCCAGGTAAAAACGTTGAGCATCAGCATTACTGCGATCCTCGGGATTCTCGTATTCCTGATGGCGATCGACCCTCCGGACTTCCTAATCTGGTTGAACTTATTTGCGTTTGGGGGACTGGAAGCAGCCTTCATCTGGCCGGTTGTGCTAGGGTTGTATTGGAAAAAAGGCAATGCCTACGGAGCATTCGCCTCGATGATCATCGGAGTCGGCTCCTACATGATCATCCACCTGACCGCCCCAAACCTATTCGGTATGCACACCGTCGTGTTACCAGTGATGCTTTCTTTTGCAGGCTATGTACTCGTCAGCCTCATCACCCAGCACAAACACCAACTCCAACAACGCGAAATCATACAACGCTTTTGGGGCACATAAGTTCAGCGACAATTCCTCGGTGCCAGGCACGACAATTCACCCATTGTCTCTCAACGGTTCTCAGGCGGTGCCAGGCACCAATCACGAAACGTTGCAGGACAAGGGGGTTGAAATGGTGCCTGGCACCTGTCTGTTTTAATCAAACATTTGATTGAATGAACAATCCTTTGTATGACAGTTCATTTACGTCTTTAAACAAACGTTTGATTGAGCAAATGAAAAAAATGTCGTCCATGTAAATAATAAAAAACAATTGGAGCTTTTTGGAAGGTTTAAAGAAGTGAAGTGAAGCTTGGGGCGGAGGAACAGTATTTGGGGAACAAATTACGTTGCTGAAAAATGATAGATTAATCTTGTGCAAAACGTATTGTTTTCTTAAGTTTACGAATATCCGTTTTGTTTTTCCAATGTTCGTTAACAACTCTAATTGTTCATGAATATTTGTTGTCCCTCTTCAAGCCTACTCATTCTATTTTCGAACAAATCCATTCTATGTTCAATAGATCCCATTTTTTTGTTCGATGGAATCCATCCTACTTTCAATGGAATCCATCCTATACTCGAGTTTTTCCATTCTATTATTAAGTTTATCAAACCCCACATTCATGTGATCTTGTAGCTCCTTTATAGCTTGTAAAATCTGATTTTCCATTCAAGTTCACCACCTTTCCTGCCTGGTACACCATCTATCTTATAGCAAAAATAAGAGTCTCCGTAGAAGTGATTAAAGTTAGTAAAAGGTAACTAGAAAGAGAATTTATCTTTATCAATCCCATCTTTAAACAAACGTTTGATTAAGATTACAGAACCTATTATAGTATCAACTCAACCTCCTTAATCAAACGATTGATTGAACAAATACGAAAATTGTCGACGAAATATTGTACCAGGCACCAAAAATAAACCTATACACTCCAACGGTTCTCAAAAGGTGCCAGGCACACAAACGGATCCCTTGTGGCTCAATGGGTTTCATTTGGTGCCTGGCACACATCATAAACCCTTTCGTACCAAGGCTTTCAAAATGGTGCCAGGCACGAAGCTTTGGCACGAAGCTCTTGGTATTGGCTTTGATTCATTCTTTTATCCATTATTTACAAACACTTTAGCAAGTGTTAATGGTTTTGATATACTTGAAGTAATTATTTTCGGAATGGAAAGGTGAGTTTATTGGAAATACGCTTAGGGGTCATTGGACCAGAAGATTCAGTCAAACATATATTGAATTCTGCTGAACCGTTTGCAGATATAACTTTATTACCGTTTTCGTACACCGCGATCGATCAAGTCCATGAGATCATCCATCAAAATCGAGATTTGATTGATCAATGGTTTTTCTCAGGACAAGTTCCGTATACATATGCTTTATCCAAACAGCTTATCCAGGAAAAGGATGGAATCTATCCGCCACTTTACGGGGCAAGCTTACTAGGGAAAGTGTTAGAAGCATTGATGGATCTTGAAGAAGTAGTCCAAAAAATCAGCCTTGATACGATTCAAGAAAATGAGCTTCATACGACGAAACAATATTTCTCTCTCCAAAAGTTACAGATATTTTCCTACTCTTACCCCGATTTTAGACCAGTAGATGAAATCGTCGAGTACCACCGTTCACTTTTTGAAATGGGGAAGACCCAGGTTGCTTTCACATGTATCCGGGCGGTTTATCTTCGGTTAAAAGATTTAGGTATCCCGTGTTATCGAATCTATCCTTCACATTTGTCGATATATTTTACATTAAGACTTTTAAAAGAACGTGGCGTATCCTCATGGTATCAACGTTCCCAGCTTGCTTTATTAGGTGTGGAACTGCTTCCTCCTGATGAAGAAGACGATGGGTATCTCTTTTCATATGAGCTCAAACATAAAGAGCTGAACTTGAAGCGGCTGTTACTTGAATTAGCGGAACGGATAAATGGATCCTTCGTTCAAATCGGCGATGGTCTTTATTTTATTTATACAACACGTGGGGAAATAGAGTTTAAATTAGATAAAAGTGACCTGTTCCATCTGATTGAGACGGTCTATTCCCACAGCAAATACCATATCCGAATCGGCATCGGCTACGGGCTGAATGCTCTCCAAGCGGAAGAGAACGTACGAACTGCATTCCGGAACGCCCGTAAAAATACATCCTCAAAGGTCGTTCTTGTCGATGAAAAGAAAAAGGTTACAGAATATCTTACAGAAAGGAAGGCTCTCCAATACGATTACCAGAAATGGGTAGATGGCGAGTGGTCTGAGGCATTACGTAAGGCTAATATTTCTCCGACTGCATTAGCGAAAATCGAATCCTTAGCAAACTTTTATAAAAAAGAGGAAGTTAATGCCCAGGAAGTGGCAAGCTGGTTAGGAAGCTCAGAAAGAAATGCCCGCAGGATCCTGGCTGAACTTGAAAATCTCAAACTTGCAACAAGTAAAAGTATACAGCTCAACGGCTCGAAAGGGAGACCCAGAAAAGTGTACCGGTTGATATTTAACAATGCTCTTACAAAAATGAATATATAAAAAGAAGTGTCAGGACCTAACTTAAGGCGTCTGACACTTCTTCTTTCTAAAGCTTCAAAAGCAAGTGGGCAAGCATAGCCGATCTCATCGGCAGATCTTCAATAACAATGTGTTCATTTTCCGCATGTGGACCTTCACCAACTCCTCCAAGACCGTCTAGGGTGGGTATCCCGAGACTAGCTGTGAAATTACCGTCACTTCCACCGCCGACTTGTGCTTCAGTAATAGTAAAACCAATCTCTTCCGCAGCCTTTTCAGCTTTCTCAAATAATTCTTCAATATCAGAAGTACGTTCCATAGGTGGCCTATTCAGCTCACCTTCCACCTCTAAAGTCGTCCCATCAAGCTCTGGGGTCAAACTTTCCAGGTGGGCTACAATCCGGTCAGCTTCTTCCTCTGTTTTTACACGAAAGTCGATCAAAGCTTCGGCTTCCTCGGGTACAACATTCCGCCTTGTCCCACCATTGATAACACCAACATTTACCGTTGTACCACGATCGTAATTTGTGAGTTCTTCCAACTTTACAATCTGGTGGGCTAGTTCATGGATCGCACTTGCACCAGCACTATGATGGTTACCGGCGTGTGAGCTTTTCCCCCTTACCTTTATTTGATAGATACCTACCCCTTTTCTGGCAGTTTTCAAAGCACCGGTCTTTGCCACAGGTGGTTCTGTAACCAAAACGATATCACTATTCTTTGCCTCTTCCTCAATGATAGGCCGAGAGGTTTGGCTGCCGATTTCTTCATCTGACGTACAGAGGAATTTGATCTGAAGGTCATCCAGCTGTTTGAAATGCAGGAGCGCCTTCAATGCCCAAATGGATTGGATGATCCCGCTTTTCATATCAAGGACTCCTGGACCGTATAGCTTGCCATCGACAATCCGTCTAGGTAACCGGCCTTTATCCCAAACAGTGTCAAAGTGGCCTGCGATCAATATACGTTTGTTCCCGTTACCGACTGTAAAACTGAAATGGTCACCGCGATTAGTCTGGGGATATATGGTGGGCTCAACAACCCCCAGACGTTCAGCGAATATATCCTTCAAAACATTCCCGCACCGATCTACCAATTCCTTATCTTCAGAAGGGGATTCAGCATCTACGAATGTAATGATGTCAGCTAGAATCTCTTTTTCATGCTCTTTTAAATAATTTGCAATTTCGGTCATGCAATCAACCACCTTATTATATTTTAGACTTTGAAACTCTTATGTTAATTAAAAAACTTACAAGCGAAATACACGAAACTCCTGCGGGAAAAGCGAGCCCTGCAAGACCCTGCAGTTTTAAAAGGGATCTTCGACTATATTAATGAACTTCGACTAAATACCACCACGTCCTATGGTGAACGTCGAAGTCAGTACATCCTGTACAAGTACGTCCTGTGGTGAACGTCGAAGCCAGCATAAGGAAAGCTTCTAAGAATTCTCATCGCAGACACGAAAATGATTTCATTTTTGTGTTGACATCCTGTGCAAGTGAGGAGGCTTGCGGATCGCCGAGGAAAGGGAGTGGATTTCGTGAAAATCTACGATTAAAAATTACAAACTTATTTCACGTAAAATTTTTTTACTATACAAATCATTTAGGAAAGGTTTAAGAAAGTAGCCGTTAACATGTATTTCTAGTTATACAGCATGTAAAAATAAAACGCAATATTAAAAATATTCATTCAAATACCAATTGACAAAATAATCTAACTATTTTATAGTTCTGTATAAGAATTTAGGAAAAGTTTTGGAATATTGCCGAAAACAGCAAAATTAAAACGATTTTTGGAGGGGGAGAGGTGTATGAAAGATGTCTATCAGTACATTGAGGATCACAAAGATCAGTACATAGAATGGTTACAAGAGCTTTGTAGGATCCCGAGTGTAGCTGCCCAGAACAGAGGGATGGAAGAAGCCGCGGAGCATGTAGTAAAGGATTTGGCACAGAAAATAAACGGAGAAACGCAACTCGTCTCAACCTCAGGATTTCCTGTCGTTTACGGTAAGGTCCACGGAACAAATGATAAGACACTCTCGTTTTATAACCATTACGACGTTCAGCCGGAAGACCCGATTGAATTATGGGAGCACCCTCCATTCGAAGCGGAGATACAAGACGGAACGATGTATGCAAGGGGCGTAGCAGATAACAAAGGAAACCTGATGGCACGTATCGCGGCTGTACATGCCTACCAGCAGGTAAGAGGCGAATTGCCACTGAATATCAAGTTCATCGTTGAAGGTGAAGAGGAGATCGGAAGCATCAACCTTGATGAGTTCAGTGATAAATATGCTGACCTCATTCAAGCGGACGGATGTATTTGGGAGTTTGGCTATCGGAATGCCGATGGAAGGCAACAAGTAAGCTTAGGCGTAAAAGGAATGAACTATGTCGAGCTTGTCTGTAAGGGTGCAAACACGGATCTCCATTCCGCAAACGCAGCAGTTATCGAAAACCCAGCCTGGAGGCTTGTTTGGGCATTGAATACGTTAAAAGATGAAAATGAACACGTCAAAATCGACGGTTTTTATGACCGTGTGCAGTCGCTTTCTCCAGATGATGAAGAAGCGATCCGTGAATTGATCTACAGCGAGAAGGAAATGTTGGAGCAGCTAGGTCTGTCTTCCTTTTTATTGAATCTGGAAGGCGAGGGTTTAAAAGAACGGCTGATTTTCGCACCGACCTGTACGATATGCGGAATTGAGTCAGGCTATACGGGCGAAGGAGCAAAGACAGTCCTTCCATCCGAAGCGAGAGTGAAACTGGATTTCCGTCTTGTTCCCGATCAAGACCCACTTGAAATCCTTCAAGCTCTTAGAAAGCATTTGGACAAGCACGGGTTCGAAGATATTGAAATACATGAAATGGCGATGGAAAAACCGGGGAAGACCCCTTACAACGATCCGCTCTCGGAAACGGTCATTTCTGCCGCACAAAAGATCTCGAATATGGAACCGACAGTCATGCCGATGTCACCAGGTACAGGACCGATGTATGTCCTATGCCAAAAACACGGCATTCCATCTGTCTCGGTTGGAGTCGGGAATTTCCAATCGAACAATCATGCACCTAATGAAAACATCCATATAGAGGATTACATAGATGGGATCAAACTGATCGCAACTGTGATTGAAGATTACGCCAAAAAATAAGGGGAGGATCCTTTGGAAACGAGTATACGCCCGACCATTTTAAAAGAGGCTCAACAGTTACAAGAACAATTGTCTGTATGGAGAAGGGATTTCCATGAACATCCGGAGCTTGGGTTTGAAGAAGAACGGACGTCAGCCATTGTTGCTGATCACTTAGAAAGCCTTGGACTCGAGGTGACACGGAACATTGCCAAAACGGGTGTCGTCGCTTTACTTAGAGGAAAGGAGAAAGGTCCGACTTTTGCGCTACGTGCTGATATGGATGCCTTACCGATTTTGGACGAAAAGACGGTCCCGTACCATTCTAAGCATCAAGGTTTGAGCCATGCCTGTGGACATGATGCACATACGTCTATGCTGATGGGTGCCGCGACCATCCTTAGTAAAAGGAGGTTGGAAAAAGGAAACATCAAATTCATTTTCCAGCCAGCTGAAGAAGGCAGGGGCGGAGCAAAAGCGATGATCGGTCATGGGGCACTTGCCGATCCAAAAGTAGATGCGATTGGAGGCCTGCATGTCAACACAGGTATCACCACCGGAAACATCACCTTATCAAGTGAAAGGGTAGGCTGTGGGGCTGCAGATTTCTTTTCATTGAAAATTATCGGAAAAGGCGGACATGCTGCTCACCCACACCAAACAGTCGATTCTGTCGCTGTCACAGCTGAAGTCATTTCAGCTTTACAGCATATTTCAAGCAGACAGGTGGACCCCACAGATCCGATCGTCATTACAATCGGTTCGATACACGGTGGTTCAGCAAGCAATGTCATCACGCCAAATGTAGAAATGACCGGAACAGTCAGGACATTGAATCCAGAGCTGCGCTTGAAAGTCCCAGACATGATGGAAAAAGTGATCAAGGGAATCACATACGGATTCGGAGCAACATACGACTTTGACTTCGAATTCAAATTTCCATCGATTTTAAATGACAGTGAATTGACCGAGCTAGCAGCTTCCACTGCAGCTGAAGTACTTGGAGAAGGCCATTATGAAAGAGTGAAACCTGGAATGGGAGGAGAAGATTTCGCATTCTATACCGAACTGGTTCCGGCTGTGTTTTTCCGCTTAGGGGTTGGAAACGACAAGATGGAACGGTATCCAGGACACCATCCGAAGTTTGACATTGATGAAAATGCTTTACCTTTTGGGGCAGCGATGCTATCTCAATTAGCGCTTAATTACTTGGAAAATCAAAATGAGGGGGAGAAGAAGTGAGAAAATTTGGATTTACGTTGTTCATTGCCATGCTTGTGTTGAGTTTGACTGCCTGTGCATTCAATAATAAGTCGGACTCAGGCGAAGGTGAAGGAGCCACCGAGCAAAAGCAGGATAAAAAACTTGTGATTGCCAATGGGACGGATATGGTGACATTCGATATCCATGATCATAACAACACATCTACTGAAGCGATCCATATCAACATGTTCAATTACCTTGTAAAAAGAGGGGATAATGGGGATTTCAAATCCGACCTTGCCGAAAGCTGGGAAAATGTTGACGATCATACCTGGAAATTCAAATTGAAGGAAGGTGTCAAATTCCATAATGGCGAGGATTTGACCGCAGAAGATGTGAAATTCACCCTTGAACGTGTCGCTAATGACAATAAGTTGCTCGAATATGCGAATTACAAACAGATCAAAGAGGTCAAAGTCCTTAACGATCATGAGTTCGAAATCATCACCCATGAACCTGAGCCAGCATTGCTGAATCGTCTTTCCCGTCTAGGATCAGGGGTTCTTCCATCTCAATACATCGAGGAAGAGGGATGGGATCAATTTTTAAAAGAACCAGCCGGGACAGGTCCTTATAAGTTCGTTGAATGGAAAAAAGATGATCGTGTCGTCTTAGAAGCGAATCCTGACTATTTCGGAGAAGAGCCGAAATGGGAAGAACTTGTTTTCAGAGCCATCCCCGAAGATTCTACACGGGTTTCCGAATTGTTGACCGGTGGTATCGATATCGCCGCTAACGTCCCACCAAGTGATTGGAACCGTATTAAAGAAAATGAAGGCACAGATATTGCCAAAAGTCCGACCCAGCGTGTCATGATGCTTGTCTTAAGACATACGGAGGGTCACCCGACATCCGATCCGAAAGTCCGTGAAGCGATCGATCTCGCAATTGATAAACAAGCGATTTTAGACAGCCTGATGGAAGGGGCAGGGACGGTTACACGTACTCGCGTGACCCCAGGCAACACTGGCGCTAATGAAGACCTTTATCAAAAGACGTTGTATGATCCTGAAAAAGCGAAAGAACTTTTGAAAGAGGCTGGATATGAAGATGGCCTTGAGTTGGAATTGAGCGCGCCAAACGGCCGTTATATGAAGGATAAAGAATCTGTGGAATTGATGCAGGCGATGTTGAAAGAAGTCGGGATCGACGTAAAGCTCAATTTCTTAGAATGGAGTTCATTTGCAGAAAAATATTCTTCTAAGAGCTTCGGGGATATGTTCCTGATCGGTTATGGCAATTCCATGTTCGATGCAGCACTAGCAATGGAAAGGCTGAGCAAGGAACAAGCAAAAGGTGAAACCGATTATGACAATCCTGAAGTAGAAAAATTGCTCCAGGATGCGATGAGCAATATGGATCCGGAAGAACGGGCTGAACAATATAAGAAAGCTCAAGAAATGATTGCAGAAGATCGTCCTCAAATCTACCTGTATCAGCTTGATTCTGTATACGGGTACAATGAAGGCTTGAAGTTCGAACCTAGGTTGGATGAGATGATCGTCGCGGATGAAATTACTTTGAAATAGGACTGTCAGGGGGCTGTTCCAAAGATAAGTGTCAGACATCTCCAACACAATGACTAGTACAGAGTCAGGCACCTCAACACAACATTTTTATATAAATGTTGTTGAAAAACCGAGAGAGCCAGACACTTTCCAGTCATTGGCTAAGGACGGAGAGACTCAGATACTTATGGAACAGCCCTTTGTACTAAGGTAAGAAAGTATGAAAATTCTGTTGCGATGATTTTCAATCATACCAGAATGGCGTAAGAAATATACTCGCTTTCCGCGGGCAATCTGCAAGCCTCCTCAGCTCACTTGCACAGGACGTCACACAAAAATGAAATCATTTTCGTGTCTGCGATGAGGATTCATAGAACCTTTTCGTATGCTGACTTCGACGTTCACTACAAGACCACGGACTACCATTCCATCCTTGTAGTTTTGAGCCAAGTAACCGCAGGCGCAGGACGTACTTGTACGGGATGTACTGACTTCGACGTTCACTTCAGGACGTGGTGGAATTTAGTCGAAGGTCCTTATTATAGTCGAAGTTCCTTAAATCACTTGTGGGGTCTTGCCTGGCTCGCTGGTCCTGCAGGAGTCTCGTATATTTCAACGCTTACCAATACAACACACTTTTAGAAAACGTAGGGAGGGATTGCCATGAAGTTCCTACTGAGACAAATTGTCCGGATCATACCGGTTTTGTTCATCATCAGTTTGATCGTTTTCCTGCTCGTCCGTGTAACCGGTGACCCCGTTTCGCTCATGCTACCTGAAACGGCGACAGAACAGGATAAAGCGGAACTCAGACAATCATTGGGCTTGAATGACCCACTATATGTTCAATATTTTACGTATCTTGGGGATCTGGTCACTGGAGACTTCGGTGAATCGTTCCGCTATAACCAACCTGCTCTGGACATCGTGTTGGAGAGGTTGCCTGCAAGCCTGGAGTTGGCTTTTTTCTCGATGTTGATTGCAATCATCATATCAATCCCACTTGGGGTTTTATCAGCGATCAAGCGTAACTCATTCATCGATCTGTTCATCACAGGGGGAGCGGTTTTAGGGAAAGCGATGCCGAACTTTTGGCTTGGTATCATGCTGATCCTCTTGTTTGCGGTACAGTTCAATGTCTTGCCTGTTTCAGGGACAGGCTCAATCTATCACCTGATTTTACCCGCTATCACGTTAGGTACAGCCATCGCTGCAGAAATGACGCGGCTGATCCGTTCGAGCATGCTGGAGATCCTGAGCCAGGAGTATATCCGGACGGCACGAAGCAAAGGGTTGATTGAGGCGATTGTGGTCAATAAGCATGCCTTACGAAACGCGCTTATCCCTGTTGTGACGATCATGGCGCTTCAGACAGCGACATTGATCGGGGGGACCTTGATTACAGAAACGGTCTTTTCATGGCCGGGAATGGGACAATTACTCATTCAAGCTGTGAACCTCCGTGATATGGCAGTGGTCCAGGCAGCTACCTTCGTGATCGCGATCCTGGTCATCGGAAGCAATTTGCTGGCTGATTTGACTTACCGCTACCTTGATCCAAGGATTAAGTACGATTAAAAGGGGGCTTTAGTTTAATGTACACCGAAACAGAAACGAAAAAAGACGTCTCACTGGAAGCACCTAAAGCCCGAATAGCCAGTGGCAGATTGAAATGGATAAAACTCTTGTTAAGGAGCAAGACCGGAACATTAGGTTTGGTCATCGTTTTGGCGATGGTCGGGATGGCTGTTTTCGCTGATGTGATTGCACCGTATAACCCAGCCGAGACAGATGTCGTCAACCGGCTATTGCCTCCTTTCTGGGCGGAGGGAGGAAATCCGGAATACATTCTTGGGACCGATAACCTTGGCAGAGACATCCTGAGTCGGATCATCGTTGGTTCACGTGTCTCCCTTCTAGTCGGGATCAGTGCTGTTGTATTAGCTGGAGCAATTGGATTGTTGTTAGGGTTGCTTGCAGGGTTTTACGGAAAGTGGATCGATACGGTGATCATGAGGACGGTTGATTCCTTTTTAGCCATCCCAAATATTTTGTTCATGTTGATCGTTTTAGCAGTTGTCGGTCCAAGCTTGATGACGATGATTTTTGCCCTTGGAGGAACGACATGGGTGGTATATGCCCGGATGGTACGTGGTGAAACGCTTAGTGTGAAAGAACGGGATTATGTCCGGTCGGCAAGAGCAGTAGGGGCAAAGGATGTCCGAATCATTTGGCAATACATCCTCCCGAACATCGTTTCGTCCTTTATCGTCATTGCAACATTGAATGTCGCCACCACCATCATTTTGGAGTCATCTTTAAGCTTCTTAGGGTTGGGGATCCAGCCACCTGACGTTTCATGGGGGTTGATGCTCAGTGATGGAAGAGAGTATCTTGCCACAAGCTGGTGGGTCGCTACATTCCCAGGCATCGCAATCACCATAACCGTACTGGGCATCATCTTTTTAGGAGACTGGTTGAGAGACGTACTCGATCCAAAAATGAAGATCAAATAGATACAGGTAGAAAAGTGAGGGATGATCGTGTCGACTTCATTATTGAGTGTTGAAGATTTAAAGGTTCGTTTTAAAACAGAAGACGGAATTGTCCCTTCTGTAAATGGCGTCACATTTAATGTGGATAAAGGCGAAACGGTTGCAATCGTCGGCGAATCAGGCTGTGGGAAAAGCATCACCTCATTGTCGATCCTAGGCTTGATTCCATCTCCAGGTGAAATCCATCATGGGAAAATTGATTTTAACGGAAGAGATTTACGGACAATCAAGAAAAAACAGTTGAGAAAGCTGCGTGGGAATGAGATATCAATGATTTTTCAAGAACCGATGACCTCATTGAACCCGGTTTTTACGATCGGCAACCAGATCAGCGAAACGATCCGCCTGCATCAGCGGCTTGATAAAAAGAAAGCATTGATGAAAGCGGTCGAGATGCTGGAACGCGTCGGGATCCCGGATGGGGAAACCGTGGTACGCCGCTTTCCTCATCAGCTTTCTGGTGGTATGCGCCAGCGTGTGATGATCGCGATGGCTCTTGCATGCAACCCGAAGCTCTTGATTGCAGATGAACCTACGACGGCTCTTGATGTCACCATCCAAGCGCAGATTTTAGAGTTGATCAAGCAATTGAAAACAGACTTCGATACGGGAGTCATTTTGATCACGCATGACCTTGGGGTGGTAGCAGAGGTTGCTGATCGGGTCGTGGTGATGTACGCAGGGGAAGTGGTTGAGGAAGCACCTGTAGTAGAGTTGTTCGAGAATCCGAAGCATCCGTATACATTAGGCTTGTTGAGTTCTGTTCCGAAAGCAGAACATGTTGTGGATGAACTAGGTACCATTGAAGGAAGTGTTCCAAATCCAACCGATATGCCGAAAGGATGCAAGTTTCATCCACGTTGCCCATTTGCGACGGATAAATGCCGGAATGAACATCCGCAATTGGAACAATACGATCCCCATCATAAAAAACGCTGCTTCTATGATGTGGAGAAGGGAGGGGTCGCATGATGAGCACAAGTATTGCGGAGGATCGGCAGCCGTTGATTCAGGTTAAGGGTTTGAAAAAACACTTTCCGATTACAAAAGGCTTGTTCAATCAAACGGTTGGTACAGTCAGGGCTGTAGATGGCGTCGACCTTGAAATATACGAAGGGGAGACGCTTGGAATCGTCGGTGAATCCGGATGTGGGAAATCGACGACGGGACAAATGCTTTTAGGCTTGCTGGCCCCCTCAGAAGGATCCGTCACTTTTGAAGGAAAAGATTTAACTACGCTCTCTAAAGAGGAACTCCGGTCGATGAGGCGGGACCTTCAGGTGATTTTCCAGGATCCCTATTCCTCTTTGAATCCGAGGATGACGATTGAACAATTGGTCGGTGAACCGTTAAAAATCCACGGACTGAAAAAAGGAAAAGCGTTGCGTGAGGAAGTGGTCAGGTTACTCCGGGTTGTCGGCTTGGATGAGCACCATCTGAAGCGGCATCCGCATGAATTCAGTGGTGGGCAACGACAAAGGATAGGGATTGCTCGTGCTTTGGCTTTGAATCCGAAAGTGCTGATCTGTGACGAACCCGTTTCGGCACTTGACGTTTCCATTCAAGCGCAAATCTTGAATTTGCTGAAGAAACTGCAAAGGGAATTCAACCTTACCTATGTATTTATCGCTCATGGTCTGCCGGCTGTCCGCCATATCAGTGACCGGATCGCGGTGATGTATTTAGGGAAGGTCGTTGAAATCGCTGATCGGGACAGCTTGTTCGAAAGTCCGACGCACCCATATACGGAAGCGTTGCTGTCCGCAATTCCGGTGGCGGATCCGACAAAGCGGAGGATACACAAGCCATTGGAAGGCGATCTCCCGAATCCATCGAACCCGCCTTCAGGGTGCAGCTTTCATACTCGCTGCCCCTACGCCAATGAACGCTGCGTCCAGGAAGAACCTAGTTTAGTAGAATACAAACCTGGTCACCATGCCGCCTGCCACTACCCACTAAGCGTAGAAGAGTGAAACCTGTACCAGGCACCAAAACGGATCCCTTGCGGCTCAAGGGGTTTCATTTGGTGCCAGGCACACCTCATGAACCCTTTCATACCAAGGCTTTCGAAACAGTGCCAGGCACCAAGCGGGAGCCCTTGGTACCATTGACTTCTTTTTTGGTGCCTGGCACCGAAAAACCTGATTTCTCCTTTATCCGTTTATTTCCACCTATGAATTTTCTGAATTCACTAGAAATTATGTTGGATGTACGCTATGCTTTTATTAACGGAATAAAAAAGGACATTATCCGTAATTACCAGAATAACTTCCGATTACGGTTTTGATAATGTCCAAATGAGGAGGAATAAAATTGCCGTCGATGAATCGAAATACTTCAAACAACATTGAAACTGCTAACAAAGGGTTCATGCTCAGATTCCTTGATAGGGTGGAGGTACTCGGGAATAAACTTCCGCATCCTTTCATGCTTTTCATATACCTGGCATTAGGGATCATCGTCTTGTCTGCTGTCATCAGCATGTTCAATGTGACAGTCGATCATCCTGGAACAGGAGAAGAGGTCGCAATCAAAAGTTTAATCTCAGGTGAAGGGCTGAAATACATCCTCACCTCCATGCTGACGAACTTTGTGGAATTCAAACCACTCGGCCTCGTGCTTGGTATGATGCTCGGGATCGGGCTTGCCCAGAAAGTCGGTCTGATTCAGACATTCATGAAAAAAACGATCATCAATGCACCGCCTAAGCTCGTCACATATGCAGTTGTGCTTACAGGTATTTTAGGCAACCTGGCGTCTGATGCTGCGTTCATCATCGTACCGCCGATCGCAGCGATGGTCTTCCTGACACTCGGTCGACATCCAATCGCTGGACTTGCTGCTGGGTTTGCAGGGGTTGGGGCTGGTTTTACCGCCAACTTCCTTATCACTGGTACTGACGCGCTCTTATCCGGAATATCCACTGAGGTCGCCAAAAACATCGGAGACGGAATAACCGTAACACCAGTAGATAACTATTTCTTCATGGTTTTCTCTGTCATCATGCTCATGACGCTCGGTACATGGATTACAGAAAAAATCGTCGAGCCGAAACTCGGAAAATATGAAGGAACAAACGATGATAAAGAACTCGAAGAAATCAAGCCGGTCGAGTCTCGTGGCCTACGCAATGCCGGGATTGCTGCACTCATCTATGCAACTCTACTTGCTCTAGCACTCTTTTTACCAAACTCAGCACTACGGAATGAAGAAGGAGGCCTGATCCCATCCCCATTCTTAGATGGAATCGTCCCGATCATCCTATTCTTCTTTATTGCTGTAGCGGTCGCCTATGGGATCACGGTTAAAAAAATAAACAGCACAGCTGACGTACCGAAGTTAATGGGTGAGTCGATGAAAGACATGTCCGGATTCATCATCCTGATCTTTGCTGCTGCACAATTCATCGCTTACTTCGACTGGACGAACATCGGTGTATGGATCGCTGTTTCCGGAGCGGAATTTTTACAGAGCATCAACATGACAGGATTGCCGGTCATCGTCGGATTCATTCTACTCGCTGCTGTCTTGAACCTATTGATTTTCAGTGGTTCAGCTCAGTGGGCATTGATGGCACCCGTGTTCATTCCGATGTTCGCTTTACTAGATTATAATCCTGCGTTCACACAGATGGCTTACCGTATCGCAGATTCATCTACGAACATCATCACACCATTGAACCCATATGTCCCGATGATTCTAGCGTTCATGAAGGAATACGATAAGAAGGCAGGATTCGGAACTCTGTTTTCAGTCATGCTGCCATATACGGTCATTTTCCTAACCATTTGGACAATCCTATTCGTCATTTGGAGTCTGCTTGGACTGCCGATCGGACCTGGAATCCACATGAAACTATAGATCATTTACTTGGGGGTTTTACGTAATGCTAGATTTTAAAGGAAAAGGTGAACAGATCGAGGGAGAAATCATAGCGATCAGACGTCACCTTCATGGAAATCCTGAACTGAGTGAAGAGGAATTCGAAACCTCTCAATTCATTCAACAAAAGCTCGAAGAACATGAGATTCCTTTTAAAAAGGGGTATGCGAAAACGGGTGTGCTCGGCATTATCAAAGGCGGCCAGCCCGGTGGAGTCGTTGCGCTCCGTGCGGATATCGATGCACTTCCGATTAAAGAAAGGACCAACGAACCGTTTGCTTCTAATAAAGAAGGAGTCATGCATGCCTGTGGGCACGATGCGCACACGGCGATGCTCCTGGGTGCAGGAAAACTTTTAAACTCGCAAAAAGAACAAATCAAAGGAACCGTTTTGCTAGTCTTTCAACCTGCCGAAGAAAATGCTCCGAACGGAGGCGCGCAGCCGATGATGGACGATGGCGTTTTTGATGAGTATACACCCGACGTCATTTTCGGCCAGCATGTTTGGCCAGACCTTCCAAAAGGACAAATCGGAATCCGTGATGGCGCGATGATGGGAGCATCGGATCGTATTAAATTCACAATCAAAGGCACTGGAGGTCATGCGAGTATGCCTCACCAGACGAACGACGCGATCACGATAGCGACTACAGTCATCAATCAACTGCAAACAATCGTAAGCCGGAACGTCGACCCGTTATCTGCTGCGGTTTTGACCATCGGAAAAATCGAAGGCGGTTATCGTTACAACGTCATCGCAGACGAAGTCCTGGTCGATGGCACGGTTCGGACACTGGATAAAGATACCCGTGAGAGAATCAAGAACCGCTTTTATAAGATTGTTGAAGGAACAACTGAAGCAATGGGTGGAACTGCTGAAATTGAATTCATCAAAGGGTACCCCGCAACGATCAATACACCGGAATGGGCGCAACACGTTCGTTCCACTGCACAAAACTTGTTCGGTGAAAAGGCAACACCTGATCTCGACCCTTCCCTTGGCGGAGAAGATTTCAGCCGTTTCCTTTTACAATATCCAGGGGCCTTCTTCTGGTTAGGAACCAAGCCGAAAAATAGCCAGCCCAAGCCGCTTCACGATCCGTCCTTTGAAATTGATGAAGATGCACTTGCGGGTGGAGTCGAAATGATGGCTCAGGTTGCTGCTGATACGTTGGAAAAATTGGAGAACCGCTTATGAACATTGAAGCATTCGTAGAGCAGAACAAAGACCGTTTGAGCGAGTGGCGGCGTCAATTCCACCAATACCCAGAAGTGGGATGGACGGAGTACGTCACGACCTACCGGATCCATGAAATCCTGTCCGAACTCGGGTTTACGACGTATCTCGGAAAAGAGGCACTTGTAAGCGAAGAACGGATGGGTGTTCCTTCTGATGAAGTCTTGCGGCAAGAAGAGGAGCGGGCATTGGCTGAAGGTGTTCCTGAGGCTTTTTTGGAAAAAATGAAAGGCGGTCACACAGGAGTCGTTGCTACGTTCGATACGGGAAAAAAAGGACCGCATATCGCCATGCGATACGACATAGATGCCTTACCGATCCACGAGTCTGAGAACCATCAGCATCTGCCTGTCCTCCATGGTTTTCGTTCAAAAAGAGCCGGGCAAATGCACGCCTGTGGTCATGATGGGCATACGACGATCGGCCTTGGTGTCGCTTCCTTTTTAAAATTGAATGTCCAGAAGCTGAGCGGTCGTTTCACACTTCTTTTCCAGCCGGCTGAAGAAGGCTCCAGGGGGGCGAAAGCGATGGTGGAAAAGGGCTGGCTTGATGATGCGGACTACTTTTTATCCGGACATATCGGTATCCACATGGAGCGATACGTCGGCCGGATCGCTGCAACAACTAGCGGATTTTTAGCAACGTCCAAATGTGATGTCACATTCACTGGACTTTCTGCGCATGCCGGAAAAGAGCCTGAAAAAGGCAGGAACGCCCTGCTTGCAGCTTCATCGGCTGCCCTTAACTTGAACGGGATTGCGAGACACGGGGATGGAAAGACGCGGATCAATGTCGGCACACTGAACGCCGGTACAGGGCGAAACATTATTCCCGATCATGCTGAGATCCAGCTTGAAACACGTGGAGAAACAACCGAACTGAACGAATATATGATAACTGAAGCGAAGCGGATCATTGAAGCAAGCGCTGCAATGTATGGAGTCGAAGCAGAAATCAAGATTGTCGGTGAAGGAATCGATGCGAAGAGTGACGAGACGTTTATTCCACTCCTCCAGCATGTGGGGAAAGAGAGCTCGTTGATCGAATCTGTGATTGATCGAGATGTGATTGGTGCATCAGAAGACGTTGCGTATATGATGGAGCGAGTGCAACATAAAGGGGGGCAAGCAACTTACCTCTTATTTGGAACGCCCCTTGCAAATGGACACCATCACTCGGAATTCGACTATCAAGAGGACGTTCTTGCTGTAGCGGTCGATACGCTGGCAAGAACCGTCGTCCATTTACAAGAAGAAGAGGTGTAATGAATGACTGATGAATCATGGTTGATAAAGACGTTGAAACAATTGAATCTGACAGATAGTATGGAGCAGAAAGAAGGCTTCAGCCGTCTCAGTTATAGTGAGGAGGAATGGAAATCGATCGCTGTTTTTCAAGAAAAAGCAGAGGAAATCGGACTTGATGTAAGGCGTGACGAAGCTGGGAACTGCATTGCGCGCTGGAACGGAGTCGATGATGATCAGCCTGCTTTCGGGATCGGGTCCCATCTTGATACCGTGAAAAATGGCGGCGGTTACGATGGCGTCGCTGGTGTCCTTTGTAGCCTGGCAGCGGTAAAAGCGTTGAAGGAAGAAGAATTTCAGCCAAATTCGCCGATTGAAGTGATCTGTTTCGCTTCGGAAGAATCCTCACGCTTTGGCGTCTCCACCGTTGGCAGTAAAGCGATGTCTGGGCTTTTGGAACAGCAACAGCTGGAACAAATTGAAGATGATGACGGTATCACAATCAAGGAAGCTGTTGAAAGTCGTGGGCTTTCATGGGACCAGCTGCCCAGGGCGGAACGTAAAAAAGAAGAGCTCCGTCAATTCGTCGAGCTGCACATTGAACAAGGAACTCGAATTGAAGATGCGGGGAAATCTTTTGGCGTCGCTACTGCCATCGCCTGTCCGACACGGCTGAAGATTGATATTATCGGAAAATCAAGCCATACCGGTACGACACCGATGGCTAAAAGGCAGGATGCGTTGGTCGTAGCTGCACCGATCATTTCTTTCATTTCGGAACGCGCAGGTCAGCTTTCTGAAGAAAATGAGGTGCCAGTTGTCGCAACCACAAGCATGGCCGATGTTTTTCCAAACAAAATGACAAGTATACCGGGACGGGTCGAGCTTGGCGTCGATATCCGAAGTGTAAGTGATGCGCTGAAACGCGGACTGGCGGAAGAGATTGAAAAGGAACTTGAAAAACTGGCTGAAGCTTATCAGGTGGACATCACACCTAGTAGGCTCGTTGACGATAATTCCGTTTTCCTTGATGAAAAGGTAGCAGAAACGTTGAAGGAGACAGGTGAACAACTCGGGTTCGGCTGCCTTGTCATGGAGAGTGGCGCCGGCCATGATGTCATGAATATGGCTTCCCGGTGGCCGACAGGTCTGATTTTCATCCCATGCCGTGATGGATTGAGTCATCATCCAGACGAAAGTGCTTCAGAAAAAGATCTGGAAATAGGCGTAGACATAATAAAACAATATCTGAAAAACGAGACGAAAATCCCTTCTTGATGAGGGGGTTTTTTCTTACACTTAAAGAAAGTATAAAATACTTTCTTCAGTATAAGGGCAACTAAGACTCGACATTCGCAATGCTTGGCCTCGCCAAGTTTTCTTTAACATCCAAAGGTTTGGTATAGTAAGAAGAGGAAATAGTTGGACGGAGGACGCTTATGAAAATACAGTTAGGCATTTTAGGGCCTGAGGATTCGATCGAACGGATCAAACTATTTGCTGAACAAATGAATGATTTTGAGATCGCTTATTTTCCATATACACACGCTTCTGAATCAGAAGAGTTGATCAAAGGGAACGAAAAGCAAATCGATCACTGGTTTCTATCTGGTCCAGCCTTATACCGTTATCTGATTCGCAATCGGCTATTAGAAGAGGAGAATACAAGTTACCCGGATTTGTACGGTGCCAGTTTGATGGGCACGATCGTTGAAGCGCTAACGACGATGGAAGATCGGATTCAAAGGGTGAGCCTCGATACGATTAGAGCTTCCGAACTTGAGAGTGTCAGAAACGACTTCAACCTTTCCAATATCGAGTTTTTCCTCTATCAAGGAGAAGAGTTCTTGCCAGCGACAGAGGTTATCGAATACCACGAATCCTTGTACAAAGAGGGGAAAATCGACGCGGTCCTTACATGTATCAAAACAGTCTATTTATCGATGAAAGAAAAAGGGATCCCATGTTTCCGGGTCATCCCTTCACGGTTGGGGATCGAACTGGAGCTCAGGTTCATTAAAGAACACGCCCAGGCGAATTGGTACCGGAAATCCTCTCTTGGAATTGTTGGGGTTGAAGCGGGTCTTTCCAATGAACAGCAGAACAATCAGTACTACTCCTATAAATTGAAACAACAGATACTTGATCTGAAACGCCTGATGCTCGATTACTCGGAAAAAGTTCAAGGGTCTTTCGTAGAAGTGGGTGACGCCCTTTATTTCATTTACACAACTAGAGGCGAGTTGGAGTTGAAGGCACAGGAATATAATCCATCTCAGGTCGTATATGACACTGAAAAACAAACCGGGCTCTCATTGAAAATGGGTATCGGATATGGCATGACAGCGTGGGAAGCCGAACAGAACGTCCGGCATGCACTCCAATTGTCGCGTGAAAACGAAAACCAGACCGTGGTCGTGGTGAATGAAGAAAAAGAAGTCACGTTGCTCCGGCATAGTGAGAAGTTGACCTACCAGCAACGGTTTTCCGGTGAAGAATGGGAGAAGAAGCTGAAGAACGCGAAAATCTCCCCGGCGATGATTTCGAAGATCGCATCGTATTATCGGTATTATGAAAAGGAGTTCGTTACCGCCAAAGAAATCGCCCAATGGCTCAAAAGCACCGATAGGAACGCACGCCGTATCCTATCTGAACTCGAACGCCTGAACCTCGCCACCATCAAAGGCGAAGAACAAGGCGGCCGCGGCAGACCACGCAAAGTCTACAAGCTGGAGATCTGATATTTTTTCGGTGCCAGGCACCAAAATAAAAGCCTTGGGGCTGTAGGGGTTTCAAAATGTACCTGGCACCGAATAAGAAGTCAAGCGGCACAAGGGATCTGAAACGGTGCCTGGCACCGTTCCAGATCCATTGGTATATGTGCGTTCATAAAAAGTGCCAGGCACCGAAGCAGATGACTACGGTGACTGGCATTCTTCAAAACTATTCACTTACGTTGACTTGGATTGGTTCGGATACGAGGTTCCATTCTTGGTCTAGCATGGTGAAGGTGTGTTTGACGAATACTTGTGCTGTTCCTGGTGATAATGCTTCCACATTATTGCCTTCAACTTTAACGACACCGTCATTGTCCATGGCATAAAGTTCAGTCTCGATATTTTCTGTTTCACCGGTTCTGTAACTCAAGAAGGCTTTTGCATTAATGTCTCGTGACTTTCCGACCTTCAGATTAACCTTCTTAATCGGGGTTTCAAGATTGATCGGAGAGTGGGTCAACCATTGCATATAGTCGGTAATCGGTCCAATCAGGCCTTCTCTTAGTTTATCCGCAAATGGGTCCTCAGCACGGAATGTCCAGTGCATACTCAGCATTCCGCGTTGTCTCATAAATGTGAGGAATTCCCTGTAAACAGTTCCGTAGCTTGCGTTGAGCGTCACATTCCAGGTGGTCCCATAGTCGACCATTTTCTTCGCATTGTCCAACTTTTCCTGATCTCCGTTTGGAGCACCTGCTGAAAATAAATATCCTGTCGCTAACTTTGGTTCAAGCTGGTTGAACGTCTTCATGCTTTCCAAATCAAAGTTTTGGAGGACGACTTGATTCATCATGTCCATTTCCTTGATTTCCTCAAGAACTTGTTCTTCGAGGTCATAAGCTTTCAACTCAACCAAAAGCACAACATCTTTCCCTTTGAATTCTTGAAGGAATTCTTTAAACGTAGGGACAGGTTCTCCCGCAAATTCTTCTCCGAATTTAATGCCTGCATCTAGTTTCTTAATTTCTTCCAGTGTCATATCCTTTACTGCACCAGTACCATCAGTGGTTCGATCGACCGTATAGTCGTGCATGACGATGATATGGCCGTCTTTTGTCCTGTGAAGATCCGTTTCAATCATGTCTGCTTCCAGGTCATATGCTAACCGATAACCTGCCATCGTGTTTTCTGGTGCAAGGGAAGGGACACCACGGTGTGCAGCAACAATCGGTCGCTGTACGATCGTATGCTCCGGATATTGGCTGAATGCTTCTTCCGAATATTCGGGTTGGTTTGTCACCATACCGTCGACTCCCATGTGGATCAGTTCGTGTGTTGAAGCTAAAGAATCCCCACCGATTCCCCAGACTGCCACCATCCGATTATGCAAATAATAAACGACCTCCTGAGAAAGGAGTTTTTGTGGAATCAAAACGACCTTGCTTTTACTGGAGTGTACCTGGAACGGCAGCTGTTCCAAATCATTCTTGTTCAGAGACTCACCATCGTAAACAAGTCCTCCGCGTATTTGCGGTTTAAGCTCCTTGACCGCTTCAACAATAGAAGGATTGCTTGACACGACATGGACATCCGTAGTTTGAGTTGCTTCGAGACTCTGCACAATTTCATCTTGAAGACCTTCTTCCTCAACATGCAAGACAGGGATCTTTTCATTCTTGATCGACTGTAACTGCTCATTCAAAGGCTCTCCATTCGCTTCTAGCGTGCCTTCTTGACCACGTTCTACTTCCAACATGGCGGAGGCTGCTTTATTTTCATCACTAGCAGCATCAGAGCCTGCAATGATCGTTGGCGGATTAATGATGTTGGTTTCGGCTTCTTGCGGAAGAAACGCATCGGAATCTTCATCAGGAGGCAATTCTTCATTGTATGTAGAGACCTGGACGTTATCGAATTGCACCGTAGAACCACTTACCTGGAATCCTATATCTCCATTGGACCATTGGGTTGCGCCGTCGCTATCGATGACCAGCTCATCGTCCACGAATTGCTGTACGCGATCTCCACTCACAATCACCTTTAAGCGATAGCTTTTACCGTATTCGAAATTTTCCTTGTAAAAATTCGTTTCAGAAACAGCCCATCGATTGCTTGCGTTCCTCGTCGCAAACTCTAATCCATTCAAAGCGCTTGTCCCTTTTCTGACTGCAAACTGATAGTATGGATAATCCTCATGCTGTATTCGGTACATTAAAGAAGCCCAGCGTGTATTTTCAACTGCTGATACGAAAGTCATATCCGCTTCAAACATATAGTCGCCGTACTCCTCAGCAATAGGAACACTTACCCTCGAGGGACTGGAGGATGCTGGTGAAGTTAAAACAAGCTTCCCGTCCTGGACCTCTGCATCACCTTCAATCAAATTCCAATGCTCAGGCAGTGATCCATCAGCTACTTTTTCAAACGATTCATTGACCAATTCCACATTCTCTTCTTCAGCCTGAATATTCCCTTGTGGACCAGAGACGAATAAACTTAGGGCGAGCGTAGATGAAGCTACAATACTACTAATCGTTTTGAACTTGCCTTTCATAACAACTCCTCCTTTAAGTTGTAATTATTGAATGACAGACGACTTCCTCACCTCCTTTAGTAAAAAGCAGTGCAGGACCAGTGATGTGAGCTTGAGAATTTTTATAGGCAAAGGTGTTTTTAAATAATACATCTGATTAAGTTTGATTGAAGCGAAATTTGCGACACTCCTGCGGGAAAAGCGAGCCGGGCGAGACCATACAGCGAATCAAGGATCTTCGACTAAAAACCAACACGTCGTGTGGTGAACGTCGAAGCCAGCACGTCCTGTGCAAGTAAGCGAGGAGGCTTGCGGAAGTAGGTAAATGCAATGAAGTGATGTCTAGCTCAGCGACCAGTCACTTGGATCACTTCAAACTTCCTGCGGCGGCGATAGCCTCCTCGTCAGTCCTCCAGTGACCTGCGTGACTAAACGGGTCGCTTCTGCTTTTCTTGTGCCCGCGGAAAGGGAGTGAATTTCGCAAAAAAACAATAAATATAACAAAGCATAGGCAAAAGAAAAAGAAGACACCACTAGCCAAACCCTTTCTTTCGAAAGGATTTTTATGGCAGGGGGTCTTCTCAACGTCTCTTCCCAATATTATTAAATTCATCCTTAATTATACAAAATAATCTGAATCTTCTCATCGACAGAACGACCTAATTAACGCAGAGAATGTTTTTCTAATATAAAAAACGGTGGTCCACAGCGGTCATCTCCTATAAAAAGATCACAAAAATCAGACTAAAGTCCTTGATAAATAAAGAGAAAAATTTATATCTAAAAATTTTGACAATTAAATTGATAAATCATTTTATTTTGGTATAATGTAAAATAATAGAATATACGTGGGCAGAGACTAGGAGAAGAAGCTCATCAAGTATGACCTGGAACCATAGGATCGTTCTAGGTATTGTTTGATGGCCTTCTTCTTCTTTTTTTGTTCAATTTGATTCTATTAGATTATTAAAAGGGAGGCACCATAATGAAAAGAGTATTTTCTTTATTCATGACTTTGTTTGCGCTTACAAGTTTACTAGTTGCGACTGCCTGTTCCTCAAGCAGCAGCGGTGGAGACGGTCCAGGCACGATCAACTTCTATTCTCCTGAAACACCCGATATGGCAAAAGAACTAGGGGAAGCCTATGAAAAGTCAGTAGATGGCGCCACAGTAAACGTTCAATACGCAGGGACCAATGTACTTGTAAACCGTATGATGGCAGAAAAGGACAACCCACAAGCGGACGTTTGGTATGGCGGAGGTGGAATCCTTCCTTTTGAAGCGGCTGTAGAAAAGGGGATCATTGCACCTTTCACGCCAGAGTTAGCGGAAGATTGGGAAACTGTGGAAAATGGAATCAAGATCAAGCATCAGGATGACTATTATACCGGGGCAGAAATTTTTGTCTTAGGTTTTGTTTATAACACCGATCTCGTATCTGAAGATGAAGCTCCAAAGACCTGGGAAGACCTATTGGACCCTAAATGGGAAGGAAAGATCCAGTTTTCAAATCCAGCAGCATCCGGTACGGCTACATTAATGGTTCTTTCTCAAATGATGCTGCAAGGTGAAGAAGAAGGGTGGGAGTATTTCCAAAAGCTTTCTGACCAGGCAAACTCCATTCCAGATTCAGGGTCAGGGCCGACACAGAGTGTTGCGAAAGGGGAAGCGGCAATCGGAGTAGGCTTTGATTTTATGGCATATGAGCAACAAGCCAAAGGGGAAACCGTCGATTTCATCGTTCCTGAAAAAACCCCGATTCTCGTCAATCCTGTTTCGTTAGTAAAAGATGGACCCAACCCTGAAGGAGGTAAAGATTTCATCAACTTCTTACTTTCTGAAGAAGGGCAACAGATCCTGGCAGACTGGTACCATATCCCGATCAATCCGAATGTAGAATCGAAGACACCTTTGAATGTGGAAAACATCAAAAGTAACGCGATCGATCTTGATATTGATTGGGTCGTCGAGAACTACGATCGGATCCGTAACGAGTGGAAAAGTAAAATCAAGTAGTCTTGTTGAAGGAGGAATTTTTTTGGGCTCAGTAAAGATTGAAAATTTGGTCAAGAAATTTGAAGAGGTAGAAGCACTCACTGACGTCAATGTGGAAATCAAGGAGGGCGAATTCTTTGCCCTCCTGGGCCCATCAGGTTGCGGTAAGACAACGACGATGAGGTGTATTGCAGGTTTTGAAACCCCGACGGCCGGTACGATAAAAATTGGTGAAGGTATTGTTAACAACGTACCACCTAATCAAAGGAATTGTGGAATGGTGTTCCAAAGCTATGCTCTATTCCCCCACTATAATGTTTTTGAAAACGTAGCTTATAGCCTAAATATTAAAAAGCTTAAAGAGAGCGGACTGACAGGAAAGTTGTCTACATACGCCAGACTATTAAGCAGGCGGCTTTCCAAATACCCGAAAGATATCGAACAAAAAGTATGGGAAACACTTGAATATGTTGAACTTGCGCATCTTTCAGATCGTTTGACGAGCGAATTGTCGGGTGGTCAGCAGCAACGTGTCGCTCTGGCAAGGGCACTGATCATGGAACCAGCTGTATTGTTGATGGATGAACCATTATCCAACTTGGATCAGAAACTTCGTCATTCCATGAGGAACACGATCCGAAAAATACAACAGGATTTAGGGATCACGACGATCTTCGTCACCCATGATCAGGAAGAAGCAATGAGCATGGCTGATCGTGTTGCTGTCATGAGCGACGGTAAAGTAAAACAGATTGGAACGCCTACAGATCTGTACAGTAACCCAGGGACAAGCTTCATTGCGGATTTTGTAGGGAGTTCGAATATCCTGAAAGGAAAAGTCGTGAATCGCGAAGATCCGTATTGTACGGTCCAGTTCAACGGCTCACAAATACGCTCGACCTCAATACCGAAAAAAGATGAGGTGGAAGTGGTGATCCGCCCTGAAAATATCACAATCATCCAGGAACATGAAATCGACCCTGAGAAAAATATCCTTGAAGGTACGATCATGTTTTCTACATATTTAGGAGCGGTTGTCAGGTATGATATACAGGTCGGCACTTATCAAATCATTGTAGATACGACCTATAAATCCGGGGACAGCATACTCTCTCCTGGTCATAAAGTCCATCTTACAATTGAACCGGAGAGGGTGCTGTTGATATGAAAAACTTTAATGGTTTATCCGTATTAAAGTGGATCATTTCAGCGTTTTTCTTATTGTTTTTGATCATTCCGTTATTATCGGTCTTCCTTGTCAGTTTTACGGGACAGCCGATGAATTTGCTCGGGTCTTTGACCAACCTTGATACCTTGAATGCGACGATCGAAAAATTCAAAGGTAGTTCCCTTGAATACTATACAGAGATCCTGTCACGATCAGGTTATCTTGATGCGTTGAAGAACAGCCTTGGATTAGCCTTACTTGTGTCGTTGCTAGTGATTCTTCTATGTATCCCAATTGCTTATGGGATTGCAAGGACGACCATGCCTTTCAAAAAGACGATTTCTGCTTTATGTACGATTCCTTTGATCATTCCGACGTTCATTTCAGCCTATGCGTTCATCCTCATGTTCGGTCGGACGGGATGGTTTACACAATTGTATCAGGCAATTGGATTCGAAGGCAGCTTCATCAATCCTTACACAATGACCGGGATTGTTCTCGTCCAGGTGTTCTTTTTCTTCCCTTATGCCCTATGGCCGATGGTCGCTGCTTTTAAAATCAGTGATGTAACGCTCGAAGAAGCATCGCAAAATATGGGGGCGAAAAACTGGGTGACGTTACTTTTCGTTACCTTCCCGCTGGCTTTGCCGGGAATGATTTCAAGTGCACTTTTGATCTTCATGGTCAGTTTTTCCGATTTCGGGACGCCGATCATCCTTGCGCCGAAAGATCTGAACTTGATCGTCGTTGAAGCTTATCGAGAAATCGCTGGATTCTTCAACTGGGCAGGCGCTGCAATTTTAACCGTGATCATGGTATTGGTCGCCGCATTTTTCTTCTGGTTGCAGAATCTGTTGCTCAAGGGAAGAGACTATGGATCTGTTTCTGGTAAACCGAAGAAACAAAAGCTTAACGATAATAAGCTCGTAACAAGAATACTAGCTGGTTATTCGGGATTGGTCGTTTTGGTACCGTTGTTTGCGGTCCTATCTGTTGTCTTACAATCGTTCGCGACTACCTGGGGAGCATCTCCATTACCTAGAGGATACACATTGAAGCATTATCAAACGGTGTTCACTTCATCGTTTGAAAACATTTCGAACAGTATTATTCTCGCTACTGGGGCATTGATCCTAAGTGTTGTCATTGCAACCTTCGTCTCTTATTTTGTCGTCCGGCAAAATGCGACGAAGCTGGATTTCCTGACCTCACTTCCGTTGGTCGTACCTGGAATCGCATTTGGTATCGCCCTGATCCAAACCTTCAATACCGCGCCGTTGCAACTGACAGGTACGGCATTGATCCTGATTGTTGCCTACAGTATACGAAGGCTTCCTTACATGATCCGTTCGACGATGGGCACGATGCGTTCGATTAAGAAAGATATCGAGGAAGCAGCGGTCAATCTTGGGGCAACACCTTTGACTGCAGCCATCACGGTGATCGGACCTTTGATGCTGCCTGGAATCGCAGCTGGTTCGATTCTCGTATTTGTCACAGTGATCAAGGAGACGAGTATTTCCGTCTTGATGGCACCCGCCCAGTGGGCACCTATGAGTCTAGCGATCTTCCAAAATATACTGAGAGGGGAATACTACACAGCGGCAGCCATGTCTGTATTGCTCATCATCATCGTCTTGATCCTGCAAGCACTCGCCAAAAAAGTATCAACCAAAAGCACGAAAAAGAAAATTCGGAAAGATACCGCTGGCGGTGCCAGGCACCAAGAAGAAACCCAAGTGGGACCTGGACTTTGAAACGGTGCCAGGTACACTTTCAAAGTCCTTACGTACCAAGGCTTTCAAAATGGTGCCAGGCACCGAATAGAAACCCAAGCGGCACAAGGGATCTGAAATAGTGCCTGGCACCGTTTCAGATCCCTTGGTATATGTGCATTCATAACAAGTGCCAGGCACCGCCGCCTTGTGTTTTTTACATCTTTGGTATTCCTAATAATGGCCAGTAAGTGAATGCTGCTACAAGCGTGAATACTATAATAACAAGCGTCAGGATAAGCCCTAGAATAAGCATATCGCGACCACTGTAATAACCTAAGGAATAGGTTGTCATATTTCCAGCAGATTGGGAAGGGAAGAGGTAAGATGTACTGCTTGCTACCACACAAATCATTCCCAGCCAGACTGGATTGAAAGGACTTCCGATGGCTACTGTCAAGGCAACCGGCATAAGAGAAGCTGCAGCAGCTGTGAAATTCGTGAATACAATCCGGATCAGTACAAACAAAATCATAATCGTATACAATCAATCATATTGTATACGATTATCTAAGTTGTAACGGGTACACTTAAGATCATCTAAATATAAAAGAGCGACAGGTACTGAAATTGACTTTCGGTACCAGTCGCTCTTTTGCCATTCTTAATCTATACGTCAAGTATCTTCTCTCCTAAGCGATTCCTGCTTTCATGAGCATGCCGTCGAGGGGGCGTTCCATGTTTTGTTCCATCCATTTAGCGGTTTCGAGAAGCTGTTCGAGATTGGTGCCGCTTTCGACTCCCATACCATGGAACATGTTGACCATATCTTCTGTACAGACGTTTCCGACTGCTTTCGGAGCAAATGGACAGCCTCCGAGGCCCCCGATCGAGGAATCGAAACGTTCAACTCCGGCATGATACCCCGCAAGGACGTTGGCAAGACCAAGTCCGCGTGTGTTATGGAAATGCAACCCTAAATCCAAATCCGCCCCGAACGTCTTCTTAAATGCAGTAACCACATCAGCTACTTGTTGCGGATTTGCCATGCCAGTCGTATCTGCCAACGTAATCGCCTTGCATCCTGCATGTAAGAACTTCTCAGCCACACCCAACACCCGTGCAACTGGTACATCGCCTTCGAAAGGGCACCCGAATGCTGTCCCCAGCACTCCGACAACGTTTCGCCCGGCCGCAACGCCATCCGCCACAACCTCACTAAGCTCCGCCGTGGCATCCTCGACAGTCCTCTTCGCATTTTTCAAATTAAACGAATCACTCGTCGTCGTGACAACATGCAAATACCCGACATCCGTCTTCAACGCGCGTTCCAAACCAGACCGGCTCAATACCAGTCCCGCATACTTCACATCATCCCGAAGAGGCAACCGTCTCAACAGTTCCTCTGCATCTGCCATCTGCGGAACGACTTTCGGGTTAACGAAGGATACAGCTTCGACATACCGCACTCCTGAATCGATCAGCCTTTCGATCAACGCCACCTTCGTATCGGTAGGGACGAACTTTGCTTCATTCTGTATCCCGTCTCGCGGACCAACTTCACAGATTTCAATCAATGGAGATCCTCCTTTATCAGATGGTGGTTCTTGATATCCTCCAAATGCGCCAACACATTGTCACGCCCTTCGTAAATATGTTCATGCATCGCGATCCGAGCACGTTCCGACTCCTGATTTTCAATCGCTTTTAAAATGATCCTGTGGACGTCAAGAGAGCGTTCGAGCTGCGTCCGGTCATACCAATAAAAAGAACGGAAGATAAGCGGTACGACGACTACTTTTGAAATATGGAAATGAATATGTTGGTTTCGTGAAGCCATCACAATCACCTCGTGAAACTGCTGGTTCACTTCAACGATCTTTTTGACGCTATCGATATCTGATGCGATGTATTCATCAATTGCTTGCTTGTACAATTCATTCGCTTCGGCCATTTTTTCGATATCATCTTTCGTCCGATGGAAGGCCGCCTGTGAAGCGGCATATCCCTCTAAAAGAGTCCGCAAATCATAAATCTGCCGGATATCTTCCTTCGTAAAATTCCGCACACTGACTCCGCGTTTCAGGGGCACGATCAGTCCATCGGCTTGTAATTTTTTGATCGCCTCACGAATCGGTGTCCGGCTCATCTGGAGCTCTTTGGCAAGATGCTCCTCGGTCAACCGCATCCCCGGCTCGTATTTTCCTAGCACAATTGCGTCTTTTATATAATTGTATACATCCATATCAACACCTCGATTCTATTGTATACAAACAGGAATAAATTTTCAATAAATTCAAAAAACAATACCGAAAATGACAAAAAACCATCAATTACCACCTGAAAACAGCTAATTTTACCCAATAATAAAACGTTTCCAAAAAGCTATTGATTTTTTGTATACAAGTTTGTTAGTATTGTATGCAACATTCTGAATCTTTAGACAGCCACTCGTGTAAGGAGGATTAAATATGAGCGAAAATCCTGACCACCTGCCTCTTGAAGGCGTACGCGTCCTTGAATTGGGATCGCTTTTAGCTGGACCGTTTTCAGGGCGGCTCTTCGCCGACTTCGGTGCAGAAGTGATCAAAATCGAACCCCCGGACAAACAGGACCCGATGAGAAATTGGGGCAAAGAAAAAGATGGGGTAGGGCTGTGGTGGCCCATCCAATCACGAAACAAGAAATCGATCACACTCAACCTCCGGGAAGAAAAAGGGCAGCAAATTTTAAAAGAAATGGTGAAGGACTCCGATATCATCATCGAAAACTTCCGCCCTGGGACAATGGAAAAGTGGAACTTGTCCTATGAGACGCTTTCGGAAATTAATCCGAAGCTGATTATGATGCGCACCTCCGGATTTGGTCAGACCGGACCATACAAGCACCGTGCTGGTTTCGGAAGTGTAGGGGAAGCGATGGGTGGATTGCGGAACATTACAGGTTACCCGGACCGTGCTCCGACGCGTATCGGCATATCGATAGGCGATACCCTTGCCGCATTATTTGCTACGATCGGCTGTCTCGTCGCTCTCCATGAAAGGGAGCAATCCGGAAAAGGGCAAGTTGTCGATACGGCGCTATACGAATCGGTTTTTTCTGTCATGGAGAGCTTGATCCCGGATTATTTGCTTGCGGGTTATGTTCGGGAGCGGATGGGGAATATCCTTCCAGGCGTAGCGCCATCCAATATCTATTTTACAAAAGACGAGACGTACATCGTAATCGGGGCCAACGCAGACGGTGTGTTCAGAAGGCTGTGTGAAGCGATGGATCAACCCGAACTGGCTGATGACGAACGCTTCTCCACCCACCATGCACGCGGCCGCCACATGAAAGAGCTCGATCTTTTAATCGAGGAATGGACGAAATCACTGCCCGCAAAGGAAGCACTCATCAAGCTTGAGGAAAAAGGCGTGCCGTCCGGACTGATCTATACCGCAAAAGAGATCGTCGAAGACCCCCACTATCAAGAGCGCGATATGATTTTAAAAGTCGATCACCCCGAGCTTGGCGAATTTCCGATGCCAGGGATCGTACCGAAATTAAGTCGGACACCAGGCAAGGTCAACCACCCGGGTCCTGAAAAATCAGGGAAACACAATGAGGAGATTTACAGCAAATTACTCGGATTCACCAACACTGAACTCGAAGGTTTAAGGTCAACGAACATCATCTGAATGACATGAAACTCAGGGCTCAGCCATCATCTAAGCTTGGCTATGCCCGGTTTTCACCTAAAATATTCACAAAATTCTATCATCTATAGGAGGTTGAAACACGTGGAAAAAATGAAAGAGCCGATCAAGAAAAAGTGGATTTGGATCGGGCTGGTCCTGATCGTTCTCACAATCGTTCCCTGGTACTATCCTGACAAGGCGGTCGAACCAATCATACTAGGCTTCCCATTTTGGGCATTCCTATCGGGTTTTTTTTCGTTAGTCCTGTGCGGTTATTTGAGCTGGTTATGCAAACATCAGTGGCACATCGTTGAAGATATTGAAGAAGCGGAAAAAAGGAAGGTGAATGAACAGTGAATCTAGCGTTTTCGGGTTTAGATGGCGTCCTCATTCTCGTCTTTTACGCATTGGTCATGCTCCTGATCGGCTATTTGGCCGGCCGAGGGAATAAGAATCTTCATCACTCGATGTCAGGTTATTTTCTGGCCGGTAAAAACCTGGGCTTTATCGCATTGTTTTTTACCTTATACGCGACACAATACAGCGGAAACACGATCGTCGGGTATGCGCCGACTGCGTATCGGACCGGATTTTCCTGGATTCAATCCGTTTCTTTCATGACGATCATCATCGGTGTTTATCTGTTGTTCGCGCCACGTTTGTATGTCATCTCAAAACGAAATAAATTCATTACGCCGACGGATTGGCTCCGTTATCGGTTCAATTCAAAAGCGGTTACACTATTAGGAGTCTTCCTCATGCTATGGGGTCTTGGGAATTACCTGTTGGAGCAGCTCGTCGCAATCGGACAAGCTGTCGCTGGAATGACAGGCGGCACGATCCCGTATCAGGTCGCCGTCATCGCGTTCATTCTTGTCATGCTCGCATACGAATGGATGGGCGGAATGAAGGCGGTCGCTTTTACAGATGTCATGCAAGGCTTGGTGCTGATGGTCGGAATCCTTGTCTTTCTTGGTGGCGCCCTCTATCTGGTCGGGGGGAATCTCACGAATGTCACGACCTTCATCATGGACTCAGAACCAGCGAAGGTGGGCGTTCCGGCGATGGAGACCTCGATCAATTGGTTCAGCATCCTGTTGCTGGTCGGTTGTGGAGCGGCGATCTACCCACACGCGATACAACGGATCTATTCAGCAGAAAGTGAGAAAACGTTGAAAAAGTCGTTTGCGCGCATGGCATGGATGCCTCCGGTAACGACTGGCTTGGTGTTCGTGATCGGCATCATCGGCATTTCGATGTTCCCAGGTCTCAATGAGGCGAACTCGGAGCAATTGGTCGGGATGATGGCGAACGAGATTGCATCGATCAATTCGTTCTACTACTGGGTGATGATCCTGTTTTTCGGTGGGATCGTTGCGGCAATTGTTTCAACGGCTGACTCCGTACTGCTCAGTTTTTCGTCGATGATCTCGAATGACATCTACGGCAACTTCATCAATCCGAAGGCTTCAGAACATCGAAAAGTACTGGTTGGAAAAATTGTGGGCGTACTCGCGGTCATCCTGCTTTTGTGGGTAGCATGGAATCCTCCAGGAACACTTTATCAGATTTTCGTGTTAAAATTCGAGTTACTCGTACAAGTTTTTCCAGCCTTCATTTTGGGGCTGTATTGGAAAAAGCTTTCCGCAAAGCCTGTTTTCTGGGGCATGCTGTTAGGTGCACTGATCGCCGGTACCATGACACTGACCGGATACGGAACGATTTATGGAATCCATGGTGGTGTCATTGGACTCGTCGTGAACTTCGGTGTAGCTGTTGTTGGATCTGTCCTCGTGCCTGTATCTTCTAAGCAGGAGGTTCAGGCGGGGGAGATGACTACTTTGAAAATCGAGGCATAATTAAGATGTCCTTCTATACCTTTTAAAGACTAGAAAAAGAGATGATTGATGTGAACACGGTTGAGCTTAAAGCAGAACAAAGAGGTTTCATAGAGCCATGGCGAATGTTGCTGTGGCTTCTTACTGCTCAGTTGATGGTTGCGTTCGTCGGCAGGAGCCTCGGACCTTTAGGAATATTAATCGGAGATGACCTTTCCCTTACAAAAGCAGAAATCGGACTGCTGCCATCAGCACTTTTTATCGGGCAAGCTTTAGCATCCATTCCAGTAGGATTCGTGGCGGATTTCATCGGTTCCAGACGGTTGCTTTTGATGCTTTCACTCTGCTTGGGCGTCAGTTTTCTGATCATGACAATGCTGAACAACTTCGTTTTTGTCCTGCTTTTAGTCTTGATTGGAGGACTTGGATACGGCGCGATGCATCCTACTTCGAATCGAGGCATCATTTACTGGTTTTCTCAAACCCAAAGAGGGACTGCGATGGGGATCAAGCAGATGGGTATCACATTCGGATCCGCCATGGCTGGTTTTCTATTGCTGCCTCTTTCGGCTGAATTTGGCTGGCGTCCAGTGCTTTTGATCGCGTGTATCGGTTTGATCATCACCGGTTTTGTCGCATTCGCCTTTTATAGGGATCCATTGGGAAGTTTAAAGCCTCGAAAAAAAGTAGGAATCTCGTTCTTTAGTAGATCGCTTGTGAAAATGGGAAAAAACAAATCCCTGCTGCTGATCAGTTTGAGTGCGATGGGGTTGAACGGATCGCAAATGTGCCTGAATACGTACCTCGTTTTATTCGCTTATGAAAAAATGGGAATCAGCCTGTTTTTGTCGGGAATTCTGCTCGTCATATCTGAGGTGAGTGGTTCGCTTGGGAGGATTGGCTGGGGCGTCATCAGTGACAGGTTGTTCAATGGAAGACGTTTGATCATCGTCTACATCATCGCCGTTTTAGCAGCAATCGCAAGTACGACCGTCGCTTTCTTGCCAGAAGGCACTCCGTTTTTGGCACTGGTTCCGGTCATTGTCGTATTCGGATTTTGTGTTTCCGGATTCAACGGGATCTGGATGAATATCGCCTCAGAACTCGTTCCGAAAGAACAAACTGGCCTGTCGAGCGGGTTCAGCATCACGTTAGGATCGATGGGCGTCATTTTCATACCGCCGATTTTCGGGCTGATGGTCGATCAAAATGGGCACTACACAGCAGGGTGGCTTTCAATCACCGCAATTATGGGTATTGTAATCGTGCTGTTAACGATGTTTTCGCATCACATCAAGAAAACTAGATTAGCAGACTCCTGATATATGGATAGAGGAGGGAATAGATCATGGAATTTGATCCATCACAACTAGGTACAAAAGAAGTTTATAAATTATTGACAGGGTCAGTCGTTCCGAGGCCGATTGCATGGGTCTCGACCATTTCTGAGAAAGGGAAGTTAAATCTGGCTCCATTCAGTTTCTTTACGGTAGCTTCAAGAAAACCGCCGATTCTAGCGATTTCGATCGGACCTGGGGTAGGAGAACGCGAAGGTACGGAAAAAGATACGCTTGTGAATATCCGTTCGCAAAAAGAATTTGTCATCAATGTCGTGCCTTCTGAATTAGGGAACCAGATGCAAAAAAGCTCCGAAAACCTTCCGAGCGAGGTGGACGAGTTCGAGGAGGCTGGATTGACGCCCGTAGACAGTGCGGTTGTTAAGCCGAAACGGGTGCAGGAAGCTCCAATCCAAAT
This sequence comes from Alkalihalobacillus sp. TS-13, assembly GCF_019720915.1. GTDB lineage: Bacteria > Bacillota > Bacilli > Bacillales > Fictibacillaceae > Pseudalkalibacillus. The sequence continues at coordinate 3,165,824 of NZ_JAHKSI010000001.1, read as the reverse complement.
GGAATGCAAGCTCCATGATATTATTCAGCTTGGGTCCGACAACCTTATCCTTGGCGAAATGGTCCACTATCATATCAAGGATGAATACTACCTGGAAAACTACAAAGTCAACCTCGAAAAACTCCAACCACTCGGAAGGCTAGCAGGCAACTACAGCGAAAACACAGAATTCTTCAAGTTGCCAAGATGACATATGTAGAGGAAGCCCAGTTGAACAAACCGTTGTTCAATTGGGCTTTTCTAATTCAATCAAACATTTGATTGAAATCCAAAACCCCTACTCATCAACCACTCCAACCCCTTAAACAAACGTTTGATTGACCAATCGCAAAACATGTCGCCTATATTAGTAAAACCTCCTGTACCGGGCACGACAATTTACCCCTTGAGCCCCAACGGTTCTCGAAAGGTGCCAGGCACCGAGAAAGAAGTCAATGGTACCAAGGCTTCCCAATCGGTGCCTGGCACCAATCTGTAGTGCTTGTGGCTCAAGGGTTTCTAATAAGTGCCAGGCACGCACTCAGGTTGACCTACTTGGTTGATAGTTAAATAGTTTTGATTTTATTTGCTTTGAAAAGTTTGCAGGATATAACAATGCAACTATTGAATGTAGGGTGTGGAATGCGGTCTGAGTCTAGGTGTTACAGGGATTTTCTGTAATTCTATTAGATTCGGAAGGATGGAGAGTCGGTTGCGAAAACCAAATACCCAACTGAATTTACTATTTTTACATAATTATAGGAGGAGCTGAACGATGAATCTGAAGAAGTTCAATCTGAAACACACCCTCACGTATTTTTCCATTATCCTGTTAGGGAGCATCTTATTGTTTCCGACGTCTGCGAATGCCCACGAAAGTGTAGTAGATCCCCATCAAACGTATACATACTCTGAGATGGTACGGGATATTAAGCTATTAGCTGAAAGACATCCTAATCTTATAAACTATAAAGTGATTGGGAAGAGCGAATATGGTCGCGACATCTATGCGGTTTCGCTCGGAAACAATGATCCTGGCGGGCCATCCGTTTTTATCAACGGTTCCCATCATGCGAGAGAGTGGCTGACAACGAACCTCAACATGTACATGATCGATGAGTATGCTCGGGCCTATCAAGCTGGAAGCACGATCGATGGCTACAATGTAAAAGAAGTATTAAATAAAACAACGATGTGGTTCGTTCCGATGGTTAATCCAGATGGCGTTACATTACAACAGAGCGGTTTAGAGCCTTTTCCGGACAGTGTACATGGCGACTTGATCCGGATGAATGAAGGAAGCACAGATTTTACGAGGTGGAAAGCTAACGCTAAGGGCGTCGATTTGAACCGGAATTACAATGCGGATTGGAAAAACATCCAGGATGCTCGTCCTGAACCAAGCTGGGCTTTTTATAAAGGAGCAGCACCTCATAGCGCATCAGAAGTCAGGGCTGTTGTGAACTTTACAAAATCAATTATGCCTGAAATCGCTGTCCCTTATCACAGCGCAGGAGAAGTGATTTATTGGAACTTCAAACAAACAGGGGCGCAATATGAACGAGATCACAGAATTGCTAAAGAAGTTGGGAACATCACAGGTTATGAGCTCGTCTTTCCTGGATCAAATCCATCAGGTGGAGGAATGACAGACTGGTTCATCAGCAAATATCAACGGCCGGGTCTTACAATGGAAATCGGAAAATATCCGGGTCAACGTCATCTGCCGATCTCAGAATTCGATCCAGCCTGGGAAAAGAATAAATCAGTAGGACTGTACGCTGCAGAAGAAAGTTACCAACTATACGAAGCAAAATTCGGTAACTAATAATTAAATTAAAAGGACTAACTCCCACACGATCAAGGAGAGGGGGGTAGTCCTTTTAATATGCGTTAAACAAACGTTTGATTGAAATCCAAAACCCCACAACCACAATCATTCCCCGCACTCAAACAAACGATTGATTGACCAAACACGAAAAATGTCGCAATTTTCTCGGTGCCAGGTACGACAATTTAACCCTTGTGCCCCAACGGTTTTCAAAAGGTGCCAGGCACCGAAAAGGAACCCGTGTAGCACAAGGGTTTTCAAAGTGTACCTGGTACCATTTTCAATCCATTGTCCTGCAAGACTTTTAAAAGTGTACCAGGCACCGATCTGTATCCCTTGGTACGACTGGCTTTTGGATCGGTGCCAGGTACAGTCAGCGAGGTATAGTCTTCCTTCTAAATTATTATATTCTGAATATTGACATATTTCATGATGTTGTCTATAATGGCACCATATTAATGAAACCGGTTCGACGAAATATTATAAAAAACTTACATATTAAGTGAAAAAACTTTTAACTAACTTATATTTTTTTTGATTGTTAATGAAACCGGTTCGACGATTCGACGGAAGATTCCACAGAATCATAACTCACAAAAATAAATTTGGTTTTTGGATGGGGTAGAGGAGATGGCTATGGTAACGATAGGTGATGTGGCAAAAGCTGCAGGTGTTTCTAAAAGCACTGTTTCAAATGTGTTCAGTAAAAAGCGTCCTATAAGTAAGGAAGTGACAAATCGAGTTTTGGAAGTGGCAGCTCAGTTAAACTATGTACCGAATCATATGGCGCGGAGTCTAGCTACGAAAAAAACAATGATTATTGGATTGAAAATGCCTACTTTAGATTATGAATTAAGCAGTTTTGAAACGAAAATCATAGACGGAGTTGTAAAGAAGTGCTCGGAACAGAGCTATCGAGTGCTATTAGATAGAATCTACGAAAATGACGAGACAAGTTTCTCCTCTCATGATCCAGTAGACGGAGTGATTTTATTAAATCCTAGAGATGAAGATGTACGGATCAGGCAATATAAACTATCCAACACTCCCTTTGTAATCATTGGAAGACCAGATGAAAAAGATAATGACACGAAATATGTTGACAATAACAATACTGAAATGGTTAAGGAAGTTGGTGAATATCTGATCGCCAATGGGCACACCGATATTTTGTTTCTAAATGCATCCCTTCATATGACAGTGGCGGAGGACCGGAAAGCAGGGCTGAAAAAAGCCTATGAAAACTATGGTATTCCATTCCAAGAAGACAACGTTGTATATAACCATCAAAACCGATTTAAAACCACTTCAGATTATGGATATAAAAGTTTACTAGAAAAGAATAAAGAGAAGAAATACACCGCAATTATCGCAGATACTGATCGTGTGGCTCTTGGGGTCATGCGTGCTGCGAGAGAATTGAAAATCGACATTCCTAATGACCTTTCATTAATAGCGTTAAGTAACAATGAGACGCTGGCCCGCGAGATCAATCCACGACTTACTAGCACCGAATTGTTTCCTGAAAAGCTAGGAGAGGAAGCAGCCAGTATATTAATCACTACGCTGCATGATGATTTATCACCTAGAAGTAAGATCATTCCAGCGAAGCTTGTCATCCGTGATTCTTGTAAAAAATTATAATGAAATTCACTTCATGGAAGGGGGAGGTAAGCAAAAGTATCCACTTTTTCAAGTTGCAATTGTAAGGGCTTACAAAAATGTTGAAAAACTAGGAGGATATCCATGAAAAAAGCGGTGTTGTATTTATTTATCACGTTATTGGTACTAGCTGGATGTCAATCGAACTCTGAAGGTTCTTCAGGAGAAAAGATGAATGTAGAACCTCCAGATCGTGACTTAGCAGCAGATGGTCTTCCGGAATTTAATGAAAAAGTAGCAGATCTACCAAAAACCGATTTAGAGATTTGGTTAGCAGCTGACTATGTCAATACGGCCCCTATTAAAGATGCAATTGAAGAATTTAAAGAAGTGTATCCCAACATTTCAATCAAGACAGTCGGAATCGAATGGGGGGACATGCCTAATAAAATCAAATTAGCGGTTTCAAGTGGTGCTGTGCCTGATATGGGGCATTCCCACGCTTTTGCGATGGGGGCCCAAGGTCTTGCCGAACCTGTTGATGACCTATGGGAAGATTGGGGCGAAGAAGATAAATTCCTTCCAGGTGGAATTGAAGATGTCGTATGGAAAGACGTCAAATATGGAATGCCGATTGATGTGAATACAACCATATACCTCTACAACAAAAAGGTTTTTGAAGAAAATGGCATCACTGAACCTCCGAAAACGTTAGATGAATTAGTAGAGGTTTCTAAAAAAGTGACCAGCAAAGAAGACGGTCGTTATGGGATTGTGACAAGTGCAAGTGGCTGGAGTTTCTTTGGCAATGTCGTAGCAGCTGGTACAAATAACCTGAAGTTTGACGGAGATAACATAACAGCAAATCTTAATGATCCAACGATAGTCGAAACGATGGAAAAGTTCACAGGTCTGGCTACTAAGGATAAAGCATCGCCAGTTCCGCCACCGCAACAACGACAGACGGATCACCCAGTGGCTATGTTCGGTTCCGGAAGGGCTGCATCGTTCATTTCTGGTCCATGGGACATTGCGAGGATAAAAAATGAATTCCCGCAAGCATATGAAGACCTTGCAACTGCTCCGCTTCCGGGAGGCGGGGAAGGTTCAGTTTTAGGAGGAGGAAGCCTTTTCATTCCTAAAGGTTCTGAAAATAAAGTTGCTTCCTTTGAACTGATGAAATGGTTTGTTTCTGATAAGTATGCAATGAGATTGGCAAAAGAAGAAGGACGGCATCCGGTTAAAGCACACCTATATGAGGATGAGTTCTATGATGATCCCCTTTTAAAACCATATGTGGATACACTGCAATCGGCTATTCCTTATAAATTGGAAGCATTCCCTGAAGCGAATGACGCTTGGGGCAAAGCATTGCGGGCCGTGTTTGATGGAGCAGATCCGAAGAAACAGTTGGACAAAGCCCAAGAAATTGCTGAACAAGCGATTGAAAAATCAAACTGAGTTCCTGATTACAAAGGTTAAGTAGAAAAGGGTATGTAGAATGCATACCCTTTTCCTGTAAGGAGTGAAAACATGAAAGCAGAATCGGTCACACAACACAATCCCTCGACGAGACCAAAGCCTCGCAAAGAGTTTCATAAACTGAAAGACTATACGAGTTCTTATTTATTCGTCCTACCTGCGTTATCGTTTTTGACTATGTTTTCAATAATTCCGATCATCTACTTGATCTGGCTAAGCTTTTACAGTTACAGTCTTCCGAGTCCACCTGAATTTACAGGGCTAGGTAACTATACCCAGATGTTGAAAGATAAGCTGTTCATCAAAAGTATCGGCAATACCCTTGTGTATACTGCAGGATCAATGGTCATTGGCTTGAGTGGGGCGATTGCGGTCGCTGTACTTTTGAACCGGAAGCTTAAAGGAATTCGTCTTTTTAAAGTGTTTTACTTTCTTCCTACCATTACTTCCGAAGTTATTACCGCGATGATTTTCCTTTGGGTGTTTGATAATAACTTAGGGATATTAAATTACATACTGAAGGTCGCAGGGGTTGAAAATCCCCCAGCATGGTTATTACAGCCTGGTACTGCTATGCTTATCCTCATTTTGATCGGAGCGTGGAGAGGGACGGCTTATAATATCCCGATATTCCTCGCAGCTCTCCAGGCAGTGCCGCAGTCTCTTTATGAAGCTGCAAGGATCGATGGGGCTAATGCTTGGAAACAATTCTGGCATATTACGTTGCCATCGATCATGCATATTCTGGTCTATTGCATGGTCATGTCGGTGATCGGTTCCTTCCAGGTTGTGGCTGTCGTTGATATATTGACGAACGGAGGACCGATGGACAGCACGATGGTTGCGATCAAACACATTTGGCAGCAAGCATTTGAATTCAACTACGTCGGTTATGGAGCAGCTTTATCATTTGTGTTATTCCCATTCTTATTGTTTGTGACATGGCTTCAACTAAAACTCTCGTCTGGAAAGGATAAATAACAAATGAAAAAGCAGAAGATCATTAAAAATTTCATCTTCTATTTTTTGCTCTCCTTGGTATTGTTCGTATTTTTGGGCCCTTACATTTGGATGGTGATGACGGCTGTAAAGTCTCAGGGTGAGGTGATGATGTGGCCGCCTAAAATCTTGCCTGCCGAATTTTATTGGGAGAATTTCTTGAGGATATGGCAGGAAACAAACCTTCCAAGAGCGTTTTTCAATAGTTTTATAGTCTCGCTCATAGCTACAATCATTAATGTATTCCTTGCTTCCTTAGCTGCATTCGCCTTTGCGCGGCTAAAATTTCCCGGCCGTGATAAGTTGTTTCTCGTGGTCCTGGCGACGATGATGATCCCAACTGGCCTGATGGTTGTTCCGCTATTTTTCATGATGAAGAACATTCCTTTTGCCGGACCTGATGGGTGGCTAGATTCATATACGGGGTTAATTCTCCCATTCGCCGTAACAGGTTTTGCTATTTTTCTCATGAGGCAGAATTTTCTTGCCATCCCGAAAGAACTTGATGAACAAGCTACAATAGATGGCTGTTCAAAATTCCAGATCTATTGGAAAATCATCCTTCCGTTGAACAAGCCTGTGATTGCATTAGTCGCGATTTTCAGCTTTTTAACTCATTGGAATGAATATCTATGGCCGCTGACGATAGCGAGATCACAGGAAATGTACACGATCCAGATCGCTCTGAAAGCATTTCAGGGACAATATAATATTGATTGGCCGTTGGTTATGGCAGGCGCCACAACAGCAGCCTTACCGATGATTATTTTGTACTTTATCCTCCAGCCTCTTTTTGAACAAGGTTTAGGAGGCCTGGGATCAGGAGGGAAAGAATTGTGAGGAATACTGAGAATATCAACCTGACTGAAGAGATAACGCTCACAAAAACGATATCTTCTTCTCAACAAGGCGACTACATTACATTGCCTTTTACGATCCCTGAGGACGTTGAAGAGATCAGGGTCCAGTTGAGTTTTACTGAACCTGAGGCGAATGTGATTGATTTAGGCGTAGAAGATCCACAAGGATTTAGAGGTTGGAGCGGAGGGGCTCGCAGGGAGATTTTTCTTCGTGAAGACCGTGCAACCCCTGGCTATGAATTAGGAGAGATCCTTCCTGGGGAGTGGGGAGTCATTTTAAATGCCTACCGGGTTCCAAAGGAATGTACGGTCACAGCAAAAGTCAGCATCAAGCGATGTGAATTTGAATGGTATAAAGGGGATCTGCACTTACATTCCAATCATAGCGATGGGGCTTTCACGGTTTCAGAAGTGGTGGATAACGTTAGGGAAGCTGGATTGCAATTTCTTGCGCTGACGGATCACAATACGTTCAGCCAAAACGTCCAGTACCCGATCGTTGAAGACCACGCGATCATTCCAGGAGTCGAACTTACAACCAATAAGGGACATGCCAATTTTTACGGTGTACCTAAACCGTTTTTGGATTTTCGATGCAAAACGAAAGAGGACGTACAAGAAAAATGGGACGAGGGGATTGCCAATGGATCGATCGTGTCGATCAATCATCCACATTGTAATTTTTGCCCGTGGGAATGGGGATTGGACAACTTTCAGGTAAAAGTGATTGAAATCTGGAATGGACCATGGAGCCAGCATAACCACGCAACTTTAGAATGGTGGGATAACCAATTGCAGCAAGGGAAGAGGATTGTGGCGATAGGAGGAAGCGATACCCATCGCCAACACGATCATATAAAATATGGGGTTCCTACGACATGGATAAACGCTGTTGCCCATTCACCTCGTAAACTATTAGAAGGTATGGGAGAGGGTCGAGTCTGTGTAGCGGCTTCACCAAAAGCACCCTGGGTTGAAATTAAACTCGGTGACACAGGCATAGGAGAAATTCATCAGAAAGACGAGCAACAAGGTTTTCTTACATTAGAGGTTGAGTTTAAAGAAAAAATGAACGGTGTATTCAAAGTCATTACCAACCAGGGCACGGTTTTTCAAGAGGATCTAACCGATAAATCCTTTTTGATCCCATCTTGTATTCCCACTACAAGCCTCTACATTCGAGTTGAATTGTGGAATCAGGAATTAGATGAACCAATCGTCATCAGTAACCCCATTTATTTACGCTAGGAGAGATCATATCCAAAAGGAGGAACTCAGGTGGAATTTCAAGCGTTAAAGGGAGTAATCGATAAGAAGTATACTGAGAAAATATGCTCCAAACTGATCTTTGGAACCGCACATTTTCATGAATATGAACGGAAAGACCAAGCATTCAACTTGATGGATGACTTTGTGGAATTAAGCGGAAACATGTTCGATACTGCCCATCAATACCTCAATAGTGAAGTTATTTTAGGCGAGTGGATTGAAAACAGAGGGATTCGAGATAGCATTTACATTCTTACAAAAGGAGCTCATCCAGACGATGGGGAACCCGGTCCGCGATTGAACCCTGCGGCCATAACCAATGATCTCATGGAAAGTCTTGAGCGTCTCCGTACTAATTACATCGATTTCTATGCACTACATCGGGATGACAAAACCGTTGATGTAGGCTTGATCATGGAAGTCTTGAATGAACACATCGCAAAGGGGCGTATCCATGCAATCGGGGCATCAAACTGGACTCATCCACGGATCCAGGAAGCAAATGCGTATGCATCCAAACATGGTTTGATCGGTTTTACCTTCAATAGTCCCAATCTCAGCCTTGCAAAATGTAATGAACCAAGATGGTCGGGGTGTGTCTCAGCTGATGAGGAACTTCTCGACTGGCATACCGGTTCACAGATGCCTTTATTGTCCTGGTCTTCTCAAGCTGGCGGTTTTTTCAGCGGCAGGTTTTCACCTGATGTGAAAAGTGACGAAGAAATGGTCCGTGTCTACTACAGTCCGGAGAACTGGGAGCGTTATGAACGTGCACGTACCCTTGCTGAAACAAAAGGAGTTTCACCGATTCAGATTGCATTGGCTTACGTACTCAATCAACCATTTTCAACCTGGGCAGTCATAGGTCCGTTTAATAAAACAGAACTGCTTTCATCCGTTGAAGGTGCAAAGGTAAAGCTTTCTTCCAAAGAAATGGATTGGTTGAACCTTAAGGGAGAAATGGGGGCACAAGCTTATGAAAAATAAATTTGCTGCTCAATTATACACGTTGAGAAAAGAAATCAGCGAAGACTTCCCTGGTGTCCTGAAATCATTGAAAGAAATCGGATGGGAAGCTGTACAGATTGACGGTTTGTTTGGTTATACACGAGAGGAAATCGCCGATACATTGAATACGTTAGGACTCCGAACCGCAGGAATACACGTAGGTCTTGATCGCTTGAATAACGATCTGGAAAATGTCGTAGCAGAAGCGAATCTTTTTCAGACCACAGAAATCATATGCCCCTATTTGGATGATGATATGAGGAATGCGGAAGGTTATATCAAGGCCAGGAAAGAGCTGAGAGAAGTTGTTCGTAAAATTGCACCTCTTGGCTTGAAGCTTGGCTACCATAACCACGATTTTGAATTCCACACAAAAATCGAAGGCGAGTTTGCGTTGGATTATATTCTTGAACCATCAGATGATGTACACCTCTTTCCGGAAATAGATACATATTGGGTGAAAAAAGCAGGGCTGGATCCCTTAACCTACATGCAAAAATTCTCTTTTAAAATGCCGATACTACATTTGAAAGACATGACCAATGATGGAACTGAAGATTTTGCCGAAGTCGGGAATGGCTGCATTGAGTTTCAGCCAATTCTGCAATGGGGCGAACGAAATGGAGTGGAATGGTATGTAGTGGAACAGGATTACTGTACAGGACATCCATTAGTCAGCCTCGCGATCAGTCTTGATAATTTGAGGAAGATGACATCGAACATGACCAATTGAGAAATGGACTAGAGGTGAAACAACATGAAGGATATCGAAGTCGTACATGTGATCTTTAAGACGCACCTTGATTTAGGGTTTACCGATCTAGAAGAGAATGTGACAAAGCAATATATGGACTTATACATCCCAAGAGCAATCCAATTAAGTGAAGAACTTGCCCGAGAAGATGGAGAGGCTCAATTTGTTTGGACGACGGGTTCCTGGCTGATCCATGAATACCTGAAAAGAGCCGATGACAAACAAGTGAAGAAAATGGAAGAAGCGATTTCAAAAGGTTATATTGCCTGGCACGGTCTACCGTTCACAACCCATACCGAAATGATGGATCGCTGCCTCTTCGAACATGGATTATCCCTTTCGAAAAGCCTAGACCAGAAATACGGGAGAAAAACAATCGCTGCAAAAATGACAGATGTTCCAGGACACACGAAAGCGATGGTTGCTTCTATGGCGAAATATGGGATGGAGTACTTGCATTTAGGCGTCAATCCTGCCTCGAAAGTCCCATCTGTCCCTAACCTGTTTGTTTGGGAAGGGAATGACGGGTCCCAATTAATCGTAAACTATGCCGACAATTATGGGGATGTACTCAGAGTAGATGGTTTGAACGAAGTAATGGTATTCGCCCACACTGGTGACAATTGCGGTCCCCCTTCATTTCAAGATATCCAACATGAATTTGATGATCTTTCAAAACGATTCCCGAATGCTAAAATCAAAGCTTCAAACATGGATGCTTTTGCTGTAAAACTCCGATCAGTCAAGCATAAACTACCTGTGATCCGAGAGGAAATCGGCGATACATGGATCCACGGAATAGGTACGGATCCGAAAAAAGTATCCCAATACAGAGAGTTGCTGCGGTTGTGGTCTGAATGGAAGGCAGAAGGAAGTCCACTTGACACACATGAAAAATACAAAGGTTTCTTAGATGCATTATTGTTAATACCTGAACACACCTGGGGACTCGATGAGAAGAAGTATTTGAATGATTACAAGAATTATTCAAAAACGGACTTCCAGAAGGCGAGGAAACAGGATTTAATCTGTAAAGATGCTGTGCCTGATAAATATCATTACATAGGGTCGTTTGCAATGGACGAATTCGATAACATGTCTGAGCAACTATTTTCAACAGACTGGGAGAATAGAAGTTACAGTTTATTTGAACGTTCCTGGGGGGAGCAGAGGTCGTACGTGGAAAAGGCGGTAAATGCGCTGCCAGAAGATAAACAAAAGGAAGTAGAAGAGGTGTTCAAGTCATTAACACCAACCAAAGTAGAAGGTGATTCAGGGCAAAGGATCAAGGTGGGACCCAGTTATAGAATCGGTCAATTCGATGTGACGTTCTCGAGCGATGGTGCAATCTCCGGATTAGTCGATCGATCAGGGAAACGATGGGCTGACTCTGAACACCGTTTGGGCGTTTTCTTCTATGAATCTTTCGGTGTGGAAAACTATAATAAATGGTTTGAACAATATGTGGAGGATATTGAACAAACCTATCGATGGTCAGAAGCCGATCAAGGAAAGCCTGGTTTTGAACTTGTAACACCAATTCCGAGACATGAAAGGTTTTCACCGATACTAGACTCGATCCGCAAAGTATCAGCCGAATCAAAAGATTATGTGTATGTTCATTTGCATACGCCAGGGCGAGCAGTAGAATGTTTTGGAGCCCCAAAAGAATTACAAGTACGATATGTCTTTAGCAAAACTGACGCGACTATTGATGTTGAAGTAAATTGGTTTGAAAAAGAGGCAAACAGACTTCCAGAAGCAATCTGGTATTCTTTCGGTCTACTAGTAGATAACCCTAACCTATGGAAAATGGACAAGTTGGGGGAATGGATTTCTCCGTTAGAGGTAGTCAAGAATGGTAACCGTAATCTCCATGCAATACAAAGTGGTCTATCCTATCAGGGCGCGGATGGGAGAGCTGTTATTGAGACGAAGGATGCCCCACTGGTTGCTCCGGGAAAACCTCGGCTTCTGCAATTTGATAATACCTTTGAATCGCTCGACCATGGTTTTCATTTTAATTTATACAACAATGTATGGGGAACCAACTTTCCAATGTGGTATGAAGAAGATGCGAAATTCAGATTCACCGTAAAACTAAATTAAAATAATAGACTGTTTTCTAAAAGCTTGTTGCTAATTGAATAAGGAAAAGGATGGAACACCGATTAGCAGAGGAAATATGCGAGACTCCTGCGGGAACAGCGAGCCAGGTGAGACCCCGCAACGAACGGTGCAAGTTCGTGAGGAGGCTCATGGTTCGCCCGCAGAAAGGGAGTGAATTTAGAAGAAATCAACATCATTCTTTAACAAAGCTAGTTTTGAAAGGAATTCTACTTTCAGGTCCGTCATTGTAAAAAAAACAATCTATAGAAACACACCGTTTCAAAACGAGAGTTCACAACCAATTACCGGTTATGGCTCTTATTTTTTCTTCCTTTACTAACTCTTGGGAAAGCGCTTTTTCACATTTACTAGTACTTTTTTAATAAAAATTCCACCATCTATTGTTAGATACATAGTATTTTCGGATGAAATACAGCTAAAATTGAATGAAAATTAAAAATATGGATTTCTTTCAGAAAATTCTGTGTTAAGATTATGAGCAAATAAAGAAAGCGCTTACCCAAACCCTGTGCTTACATGAATTTCAACAAAACAAAATACTGAAAACATTACTCAAATTGAAAGGAGGACATATATGAAAATCGCGTTCAACCAGGCTACTACACTAGCTTCTTCAACGTTAGAACAAGATCTCATCTTATGCGAGAAACATGGATACGATTTTATCGAAATCCGGCTCGATAAGCTGAAGGAGTATCTCTTAACAAACACAATTGATGATCTCAAAGACTTTTTTAAAAACTCAAAAATGAAACCGCTGTCATTGAATGCGATTGAGTGGTTCACCTTCCAGAACGAAACCACTTTCGCATTGATGAAGGAAGACCTTAGGTTGCTTGCCAACGTGGGTCAACAGATCGGATGCAATACGATTGTCGTTGTTCCATCATTCGAGATAGGCGAAAAACATTGGTCCGAGATCAAGGCGGAAACCATCCGCTGCCTTAATGAACTTTTTCGAGTGGTACAAGACACTCCAATGAGACTGGCGCTTGAATTCGTCGGTTACCCAGAATGCTCGATCAACACCCTGGATCGCGCACATGAAATCATCAAGGAAATGAACAACGATCGAATCGGACTCGTCATCGACTGTTTTCACCTATATGCGATGAACTCCAATCTCGACGATCTAAAAAAGGTCGACAGAGACCAGATCTTCCTTTTCCATATTGATGACTGTGAAGATCTTGTCCCCGGCATACTCAGGGATCAGCATAGAATATTCCCGGGTGAAGGAGTGATCGATCTCGACACGATCATCTCGATCCTCAATGACAAAGGTTTCAAAGGACCAGCGTCAATCGAACTGTTCCGCCCGGAGTATTGGAAAATGGACCCTGAAACATGCATTCGACTATCTAAAGAAAAGACAGAAGGGATTTTAAAACGGATTGTCTCTGAAGGTATTTCTTAGCAAGTAAAATTTTCAAGATTAGGTGGTCAGATTAAAATGAAAAAAATGTTTGTTCTGTTCTTATCACTTGTAATGATCTTGGCTGTGTCAGGCTGTAACTCTTCCGGAGGGGAAGATGACAAAACGATTACGATTGCGATGGTGGCTGGTGCTGAATCATCTGCCATAAAGCAGCTTGTCCCGAAATTTGAAGAAGAAACCGGCATAAAAGTCGAGTGGAATGAATTCGACTATAACACGTTATACGAACGGATCTACAACGATTTAAGAAATAAATCAGGTACGTACGACGTCATTTTTGCTGACGATCCATGGATGCCGATGTTTGCGGGAGGCGGTTTCTTGACTCCTCTTGATGAACTCGATTACAAGCCGGAAGACGATTTTGCAGAAATGTCCCGTCAAGTTTCGATGTGGCCGGCACCTGAAGGACCACGTCTTCCAGAAGAGGACAAGGATGCGAAGCCTCGTTATTACGGTGTTCCTCAAGTTGGGAACGTACAGCTGTTCTTCTATCGTAAAGACATTTTAAATGAAGCCCCGGAGACATGGGAGGATCTTGATAAGGCAATTCAGGAGCACAAAGGCGAGACGAAGTACGGTTTCGTCCATCGTGGAGCTCGTGGTAACCCGATTGCAACGAACTTCAATGCGTTCTTATGGTCCCATGGAGGCGATTTCTTCGATGAAAATTGGAACGTAACCCTGGATAGTCCAGACTCGATTGAAGCATTGGAACGTTACGTAGCTTTTAAAGAAAATGCACCGAAAGGTATCGCCAACTATGACGCAGACTCCATCGGACGTGTCATGTCTAAAGGCGATGCACTAGGCTCGATCGTATGGCCGGCCTGGGGAGAAACGATCGAAAATCCTGATAAATCTGAAGTAGCAGGGAAAATCGGCTACTCATTAGTCCCTAAAGCAGAAGGGAAAGAGCATGCTCCAATGATCGGAAACTGGATTTTCGGAATTCCAAAAGAGTCTGAATCGAAGGAATCCGCACTGAAGTTCATTAAATGGGCATCTTCTAAAGAGATCCAAACGGAAATGACGAAGCTCGGGGGTATTCCAACCCGTTCCAGTGTCTTGACCGATAAGAAGTTATTAGAGGATTATCCGTATCTTGAAGCTGTTAACGAAGGACTTGAAAACGCGAAATGGCGCCCGCGTACACCACTTTATTCTCAAGTGGAAGAAATTTACGGCACCTATCTGAACCAGGCTTTATCTGGAGATCTAACACCTGAACAAGCTATGAAAAAAGCTGCTGATAAAATCAGGGCGCTGATGAAAAAGAACGGGTATTAACTTTGAAGCAAAAGGGGGATCCGCACTAAGGCTGACTCATTAGCGTGAGCGGGTCACCCCGTACCCTTTAGGAGGGAAATGCATGAGTGAAAAATCCAATGTTTCGTTAACAGAGGTGGTGGAGCCAAAGGCCGTTACCAGAAAGCCGCCAAAAAGGAGCATCATGGGGAGTGACAAGTTCCTTCCATACCTTTTGTTAGCCCCGACCATATTCATATTGCTGCTGTTGACGGTTTTTCCGATTATCTATTCCTTGGTGGTTTCGCTCTCCAAATTTGACACCTTTGGGAATATGTCTGGGTTTGCAGGGTTGGAAAATTACGTTTCCGCCTTGACGAGCGGTGTTTTCTGGAATGCAATCTTCGTAACCCTGCTCTTTACAGTATTGGCCGTAGCCATTCAGCTTTTTCTCGGGTTCAATCTGGCGCTGATGGTTTCGGAAGACGGAAAAATGATGAAGTATCTGCGGTGGCTCTTGATCATTCCGATGATGCTTTCACCGTTGGTCGTCGCCATCGTCTTCAAGTTGATGTTGAATACCGATATGGGGATCATCAACTATATCCTTGAGGGAATCGGGATATCGAAAATCAACTTCCTGGGAGAACCTGTGTTAGCGTTCATCTCGCTGCTCCTCGTGGATGTATGGCAATGGACGCCGATGGTTTTCCTCATCCTGCTCGCGGGGTTGCAAGCGTTGCCGCAGGATCCATTTGAAGCGGCTGAAATCGATGGCGCCTCCAAATTCCAGGTCATACGCTATGTGACATTACCGATGCTGAAACCCGTTTTGATCGTCGCATTGGTCATCCGCACAATGGATGCCCTTCGTACATTCGACCAGGTATTCGTCTTGACCCAGGGTGGACCAGGGCGAGCTACTGAAACCATCAGTTTTTTGATGTACCGTTCAGCGATGAAATTCTCTGATTTCGGTTACGCAGCAGCCGGGTTATTCATCGTTTTGATCATTACGATTGTGATTTCATCCTCATTGATTAGATTGATGAATCGGTCACAAGCAGCAAATTAAAAAGGTGGGAAAACGATCATGACCCAAACATTACAATCTGTAAAAGATGGTGGTTTTAAGACAAAGCTGTTCCGTTTTTCATTTTTGACAATCACTGTCCTATTCATTTTGTTTCCGCTTTACTGGATGGTGATCACGAGCTTTAAGCGGGAAGTCGAATTGTTCTCAAACAACCAGACCTTCTTCCCGAAAGAGATCACATTACAGTATTATCTGGATTCGATTGAAGGCATCCTTTCGCCTAACAGCCCGTTCATGAATTTCTTTATCAACAGTTCGATCGTCGCATTCACTTCGACCTTGTTTTGTCTGACCATCGGAGCCTTTGCGGCATACAGTCTTGCCAGGTTCAAAATGAAAGGGAAACGGAATGAACGCTTGTCCTTCGCGATTTTGACGGCCAGGATGCTGCCGCCGATCGTTGTGGTCATCCCGTTGTATTTGATCATGCAAAAAGTGGGATTATTGAACACGTTATGGGCGATGTTGATCGTCTATACCGGCTTCAACCTTCCTTTCGTCGTCTGGATGCTGAAGGCGTTTTTTGAAGAAATCCCGAAAGAGCTGGAAGAATCGGCTATGATCGATGGCTATTCGAGACTGATGGCCTTCTTCAAGGTCGTACTACCGTTAGCGCTTCCTGGATTAGTCGCCACATCGATCTTTACGGTTATCCTGACATGGAATGAATTCCTGTTTGCGATGTTTTTGCTGAATTCAACGGATGTCATGACCTTGCCAGCAGGGATTTCGACGTTCATCACACAGTTCAAAACGAATTGGGGTGCACTGACAGCGGCAGCAACCTTTTCAATTTTGCCAGTATTGTTCTTCTCTTTCCTTGTCCAAAAGCATCTCGTCCGAGGCATGACGATGGGTGCTGTCAAAGGTTAAAAATAAACTGTTTTGTTGCGATTGAAGAAGTTGATAAAAACTTGGAAGGAGTGGAATATACGAGACTCCTGCGGGAAAAGCGAGCCAAGCGAGACCCCGCAGGTAGGAACGAGTGAGGAGGCTTGCGGATCGCCCGTGGAAAGCGAGTATATTTCCACTTCTATATCAGAATTGTGAGGAAGCAACAATCATTATTAAGCCAAAATTAAACAAATGATGGTGGTGTGAACATGACAGAAAAAGTGACGATCGGCATCATCGGAGCTGGAAGGATCGGCCAATTGCACGCCGACAATGCCCTCCGATCTGGACTGATCGAACTGAAAACGATAGCAGATATTTATACAGAGCATTTGGACGGGACGGTCTATGAAAAATCAGTCCCAATCATCACGACCAACCCGGATGAACTAATCATTGATCCAGAAATCGATGCAATTCTCATCTGTTCAAGTACAGATACACATACCGAATATATCATCAAGGCAGCAGAGGCAGGGAAACATATTTTCTGCGAAAAACCGATCAGCTTCAACATCGAAGATACCAAAACAGCATTAGAAGTCGTAAAGAAAGAAGGCGTCAAATTCCAGGTCGGATTCAACCGTCGGTTCGATCGGCACTTCCGGAAGGTGTATGAGACAGTCCGTAGCGGAAAGATCGGAGAGCCGCATGTCATCAAAGTTACTTCCCGCGATCCTGAAGCTCCTCCAGAGGAATATATCCAACGCTCTGGTGGGATGTTCATGGACATGACGATTCATGATTTTGATATGATTCGTTATTTAGTAGGGCAGAATGTGACGGAGATTTCGGTCCAGGCAACCTGTCTCGTCGATGAAAAGTTCAGCCGGAATGATGACGTCGATACTGCAGTCATCACCTTAACCTTTGAGGATGGTTCCTTAGGAGTGATTGATAATAGCCGGCAGGCTGTCTATGGCTATGACCAAAGAATCGAAGTTTTCGGCAATGCTGGAGTGGTGTCGGCTGAAAACGAACCAACCACCAATGTCCATATCAGTACAAAAGAAACTGTTACACTCGATAACCCGAAGTATTTCTTTTTAGAACGCTATCAAGACGCCTATGTAGAAGAATTAGATGCTTTTGCACGCAGTATCCTGGAGGATTCGCCGTTGATCTGCAGCGGGGAGGATGGCCTCCAGGCTGAGCTCCTGGCAATCGCCGCAAAAACATCTTTAAAGGAAAAAAGAGCTGTGAAACTATCAGAATTTCAAATGATTACTTCATAGTATTTTTATTGAAAAAACCGCAGTAGTCCAACTGTTTGTTAAGCGCTTAACCCTGAATTTTTAATAGGAGGTCAATCATGCCAGAACTATTAGTGAAACCTGAGGAACGTGACCAGGAGGGAAGAGTCATTTCTGTCACACCAGAATCGGCGGAATGGGAGTACGTCGGTTTTGAAGTCTATTCTTTGAAAAAAGGAGAACAACTTCAAAGGAAAACCGAAGATCAAGAAATCTGTCTCGTGTTGCTGAGCGGGAAAGCGGATGTTGAGACGACGGAAGAACAATTCCAGGGTATCGGGGAGCGGATGAGCGTCTTTGAAAAAGTACCGCCATATTCCGTCTATGTCCCCAATCAAGATCAATACAAAGTGACAGCACTGACAGATCTTGAGCTCGCAGTGTGTGCGGCGCCAGGCAAAGGAAATCACAACCTACGCCTGATCCGTCCGGAAGATGTCGGTGTTGAAGATCGCGGCTATGGTCATATGACGAGGAAAATCCATAATATCCTCCCGGAACAAGAACCGGCTGATAGTTTACTAGTTGTTGAAGTGTTCACACCGGAAGGGAACTGGTCCAGCTATCCACCCCATAAACACGACACGGACAATCTGCCGAATGAATCGTATTTGGAAGAGACGTATTACCATAAAGTCAATCCTGAGAAAGGATTCGTCTTCCAGCGCATCTATAACGACGATCGCAGTCTCGATGAATCGCTGGCTGTCGGCGATGGAAACGTCGTCGTCGTACCAGAAGGGTATCATCCAGTTTCCGCGCCTCCCGGATATGAGTCCTATTATTTGAACGTCATGGCCGGCCCGGTTCGGACATGGAAATTCCATAATGATCCCGATCATGAACACCTTTTTGAAAATGTCATGAAAAAATGAATCCGAACGCTCGAGTCTATGGAAGTGGAGGTTTTCACAGGTGTATAAACTTGATTTTAAAAAAGATCGTCCTATTGATCTGATCGCGTTAGGCCGATTATGCATTGATTTGAATGCGAACGAGATTAACCGTCCGATGGAAGAAACCCGGACGTTCACTAAATATGTCGGGGGTTCACCGGCAAACATTGCCATCGGCGCTGCCAGATTGGACCTGAAAACTGGTTTTATCGGAAAAGTATCGGATGATCAGATGGGTCGTTTTATCCAGCATTATTTAATTGAAAATGATATTGATGTCAGTGGTGTCGAAGTCGATCAGACGGGTGCGATGACAGGGCTTGCTTTTACAGAAATTAAAAGTCCCGAAGACTGCAGCATCTTGATGTATCGCGATAACGTCGCTGATCTGAAACTCTCGACACACGACATTGATGAAGAATACATCAAACGCTCAAAGGCATTGCTCATCTCTGGTACGGCACTTGCTGCGAGCCCTTCAAGAGAAGCTGTCTACCTGGCACTCGAATATGCACGCAAGCATGACGTTGTCGTCCTCTTTGACCTCGATTATCGTCCTTATACGTGGAACTCCCCTGAAGAGACAGCGACGTTTTACAACCTAGCCGCGGAAAAATGTGATGTCATCATTGGTACGAGAGAAGAATTCGATATGATGGAACAATTTGAACGGGAGGCGGGAGCGGATGATCAAAAGACAGCGAAAAAATGGTTCGATCATCACGCTGAAATCGTCATCATCAAGCACGGAGCGGAAGGATCGATCGCGTATACGAAGGATGGAGGATCGTATAAAGGCGGCATCTTCAAAACGAAAGTGCTCAAGACATTCGGAGCCGGCGATTCGTATGCATCAGCCTTGATCTATGGTCTGTTCCAGGGATGGGATCTCCCGAGAGCGATGACATTCGGCAGTGCTTCAGCTTCGATCGTCATCTCGAAACATAGTTGCTCGGACGCCATGCCGACAGTCGAAGAGATCAAATCGTTCATGGCCGAAGCGCAACAGGTCACTTGAACAGGAAACTGAGCAATCAAAAGGAGGATTTCATATGGCACAACAAACAGCTGTCAAAACGATAAAAAACTACGTGGACGGAAAATGGATCGAGTCCAAATCGGACAAAACGGAACCTGTCTATAACCCTGCAACAGGGGAAGTGATCGGCAACGTCCCGATTTCAACACGGGAAGAACTGGATGAAGCTGTTGACGTAGCGCGGAAAGCATTCGAGGAATGGAGCCAGGTGGCGGTACCGAAACGTGCAAGGATTCTATTCAAATACCAGCAGCTTCTCGTTGAAAAATGGGATGAGCTTGCCGAGCTGATCACGATCGAAAACGGGAAAAATTTTAAAGAAGCGTATGGCGAAGTGCAGAGAGGGATCGAGTGTGTAGAATTTTCGGCTGGCGCTCCAACATTGACGATGGGCTCACATCTGGCATCGATCGCCTCGGACCTTGAATCAGGAGAATACCGCTATCCGATCGGTGTGGTTGGTGGAATCACGCCATTCAACTTCCCGATGATGGTACCATGCTGGATGTTCCCGCTCGCGATCGTGACAGGGAACACCTTCGTCCTCAAGCCTTCTGAAAAAACACCTTTACTTGCAAATAGGTTAGCGGAACTGTTTGAAGAAGCAGGCTTACCTGCAGGGGTCTTGAACATCGTCCATGGCGCACACGATGTCGTGAATGGACTTCTTGAAAATAAAGCCGTAAAAGCGATCTCTTTCGTCGGATCCCAACCGGTTGCCGAGTATGTTTATAAAAAAGGGACAGATCATCTGAAGCGTGTACAGGCGCTAGCTGGTGCGAAAAACCATTCGATCGTCCTCAATGATGCCAATCTCGAAAATGCAGCAACCCAGGTGTTGAACGCAGCCTTTGGTTCAGCTGGAGAACGTTGCATGGCTTGTTCTGTTGTCGCCGTACAGGAGGATGTAGCTGACGAGTTCATCGAAAACTTGAAGCAAAAAGTCGATGACATCAAAATCGGCAACGGCCTTGACGATGGAGTATTCCTTGGACCCGTCATCCGCGAACAGCATAAAGAGCGTACGTTGAATTATATCGAAACAGGTGAAAAAGAAGGAGCGCGCTTAGTCCGTGACGGTAGAAAAGACGATACGGGACAAGAGAACGGTTACTTTGTCGGCGCAACGATCTTTGATGATGTGACGAGTGAAATGAAGATCTGGCAGGATGAAATTTTCGCACCCGTCCTTTCAATTGCACGTGTCAAAGACCTGGATGAAGCGGTTGAACTGACCAATCAATCACGCTTTGCAAACGGTGCCTGCCTGTTCACAAGAGACGGTGGAAATGTTCGACGATTCCGTGAAACGATTGACGCTGGAATGCTTGGTGTCAATATCGGAGTGCCAGCCCCAATGGCGTTCTTCCCATTCTCCGGCTGGAAGGATTCATTTTACGGCGACCTTCATGTAAACGGGAAAGACGGCGTGAACTTTTACACGAGAAAGAAAGTACTGACTTCAAGGTGGGTATGACCAGGTGATTCCGGATAGAACTTCTTCTGTCCGGTTTCTTCAATATAAGTTCAGTTAAAGCTCACTGACAAAGTCAGGCTGTAATTTAAGATGAGCGGCTTATCGAAAAATTTAACGGACCCAGAGCCCTTATTTGTGAATATATCTCTAATTTCACAGACTTAGCGGACACCAGCGCTCTTATTTACATGAATTAGCTGAAAAAACATTCGCTTTTGGCAAAATAACGTCTCTCATGTCCGCTAAATTTCCAAAACAACTGTTTTTGTTACGAATAAGGTCCCGTATGTCCGTTAGAGTGGTGATCCTATCACATGAAGTTGAAAATTTAGCGGAACTAGGCCTTTCCAAGTTTTCTTTATCATAGATTGAAAGATTGAGGTGAATCTTAATGAGATTGACAACTGCACAAGCGTTAGTAAAATTCCTGAATCAGCAATATATCGAGTTCGAAGGCAAAGAGCAGAAGCTATTCAAAGGAGTCTTCACGATCTTCGGCCACGGAAATGTGCTCGGCATGGGCCAGGCTTTAGAAGAAAACAGCGGTGAGCTTGAAGTCTACCAGGGTAGGAACGAACAGGGGATGGCGCATGCGGCGATCGCCTTTGCGAAACAAAACCACCGGAAACAGCTGATGGTCTGCACCTCTTCAGTAGGACCTGGCTCTGCGAATATGGTCACAGCTGCGGCAACGGCTACAGCGAACAACATTCCGGTTTTACTTTTACCAGGAGACACCTTCGCGTCACGGCAGCCGGATCCAGTGCTTCAGCAAATCGAACAGACGCATGACCCGAGTTTGACGACCAATGATGCTTTTCGACCGGTCAGTAAATATTGGGACCGTGTGAGCCGCCCGGAACAATTGATGACTGCGATGATCAATGCAATGCGCGTTTTGACCGATCAAGCAGATACGGGAGCGGTGACCGTAGCTCTTCCACAGGATGTACAGGGGGAAGGCTATGATTTTCCTGAATCCTTCTTTAAAAAGCGGATCCATCACATTGAACGCCGCCAGCCAACTGAAAATGAGCTGGCACGAGCGGTTGAATTAATCAAAAGGAAGAAGAATCTTTTGATTATCGGGGGAGGAGGCGTCCGCTATTCAGAAGCAGGAGAAACGTTGAAACAATTCGCGGAAAAATTCCGGATTCCTTTTACAGAAACCCAGGCTGGAAAAAGTGCGGTGGAATCTTCCTGTCCGTACAATCTCGGCGGAATCGGTGTGACTGGGAACCTCGCAGCAAACAGACTGGCGAAATCCGCTGATTTGATCATCGGGATCGGCACGCGATTCACCGATTTCACAACAGCCTCCAAACAACTTTTTCAAAATGAGGATGTTGAATTTCTTATCATCAACGTATCGCAATTTCAGACGGATAAATTCGATGCGGTCAAAGTCGTTGCGGACGCAAAAGCCAGTCTCGAGCGTTTGGATGATGAATTAGGAAAAACCGATTATTCGTCAGGGTATTCTGATGAAATCGAACAGGCTCGAAACGAATGGAATGACGAACTGCAACGGTTGTACGAAACAGACTGTGAGACAACAGACTACAAACCGGAAATCAAAGGACACCTTGATGAAGAGTTGGAAGAATATAAAGAAGCGCTCAAATCCTCGCTTACACAAACAGCGGTGCTCGGTGAAATCAACCAATCGCTCAGCGAAGATTCGATCATTGTTGGTTCATCCGGCAGTTTGCCAGGTGATTTGCAACGGATGTGGGTCAACCGCAAGCCGAATACCTACCATCTCGAATACGGCTACTCGTGCATGGGCTATGAAATTTCGGGTGCTCTCGGCGTGAAAATGGCTGCTCCAGATCAAGAGGTCTATGCCATGGTCGGCGATGGAAGCTATTTGATGCTGCATTCGGAATTGATTACGAGTTTGCAAGAAAACAAGAAAATCAATGTCGTTCTCTTCGATAATGCAGGCTTCGGCTGTATCAACAACCTGCAGATGGGCAATGGAATGGGCAGCTTTGGAACAGAATTTCGTAAACGTGACGAGGAAAAGAAAGCGCTATGCGGTCCTATCCAGGAAATCGATTTTGCGAAAAGTGCGGAAGGATACGGGGTGAAGACCTA
Source organism: Alkalihalobacillus sp. TS-13 (assembly GCF_019720915.1). Lineage (GTDB taxonomy): Bacteria > Bacillota > Bacilli > Bacillales > Fictibacillaceae > Pseudalkalibacillus. Next base: position 3,142,469 of record NZ_JAHKSI010000001.1, on the reverse strand, counting down.
CAGCATCCACACGATGGAAGATTTGAAGTTTGCGTTGGAAGATTCGAAGAAACAGGCGGTATCGACTTTGCTTGATATAAAAGTTTTACCGAAAACGATGACGGATGGCTATGGTGCATGGTGGCATGTTGGTGTCGCGGAAACCTCCACAAAAGAATCAACAAAGACTGCCTACCAAGATAAAGAAGGAAACTTGAAGCTTGCAAGAAAATATTGAATGGAGGCGTGCGGACTCAATGTCACAACATCATGAATCTAAAGTGAAAATCGGTATTGCGCCGATCGGCTGGACGAATGACGACATGCCTGAGCTGGGTCAGGAGATCACGTTCGAACAATGCATCAGTGAGATGGCGCTGGCCGGTTTTACCGGAACTGAAGTAGGGAACAAGTACCCCCGTGATCCCAAGGTGTTGAAAAAAGCACTTGGACTGAGGAAGCTGGAAATAGCAAGTGCATGGTTCAGCGCTTTCCTGACGACAAAGCCTTTTCAAGAGACCGAAGAAACTTTCATCCAGCATAGGGATTTTTTAGATGAGATTGGCGCAAAAGTGATCGTCGTTTCTGAACAAGGGCATAGCATTCAGGGAAAAATGGATATCCCGTTGTTCGAGGCAAAGCCCGTTTTCACAGACGAAGAATGGAAGAGGCTTACGGTAGGTTTGAACAAACTCGGTTCACTCGCACAGGAAAAAGGCATGAACATCGTTTTCCACCATCATATGGGGACGGGCGTCCAAACGACTGAAGAAGTTGACCGGCTCATGGAGATGACAGACCCAGAGCTCGTCCATTTACTCTTTGACACCGGGCATCTGTTTTTCTCAGGTGACGATCCGCTTGAGGTGTTGGAGCGCTATCGGCCACGTATTAAACATGTCCATTTGAAGGATGTCAGGATGGATGTAGCGGAAAAAGTGAAGCAGGAAAAGCTGAGCTTTTTACAGTCGGTCAAGGAAGGCGTCTTCACGGTACCCGGTGATGGAGATTTCAATTTCACGCCGATATTCAAGCTGCTTAGCGAAACCGATTACGTAGGATGGATGCTGGTCGAAGCGGAACAGGATCCTGCTAAAGCGAATCCGCTGGAATATGCGATCATGGCTCGAGAATATATCAAAAAAGCTTCTGGAATATGAGGATGGGAGTGGAAGCAGAATGAAATAGGCGCTTTTCATCTCATTTAAAGAAAGTATAAATACTTTCTTCAAGATAAGGGCGACTAAGGCTCAGCCTACGCTAAGGCTTGGCTTTGCCAAGTCTTCTTTATTTCGTTTCAATGAAATTATCAATTTATTATTATAGGTTATAATGGGTAATAGAGTAAGAAAAGGATTCAGAAAGGCGAGACGTTATATGGCCCCTACTATTTATGATGTCGCAAAAAAGGCGAGTGTCTCGATTGCGACGGTATCGAAAGTGATCAATAATACCGGAAGAATCAGCGAGCCTACCAGGGTGAAGGTTCTTGAGGCGATGAAACAGCTCGATTATCGGCCTAGTGTCGTGGCATCTGCATTGACGAGAAAGAAGACCGATACACTAGGTTTGCTGGTTCCTGATATATCGAACCCGTTTTTCTCTGAGATTGCTCGGAATATTGAAGATCGTGCGCACGAACGCGGATTAAGCGTGATCATCTGCAGTACCGACTATAACGAGGAAAAAGAGAAGAAATACATCGATCTGTTGAAGCGAAAACAAGTGGACGGTTTCATCATTTCTTCAGGTTTTAAAAATTTAGACCTGTTGAAGAGTCTGATGGATCAAAATATCCCTGTTGTAATGCTGGCTTTAGATAATCCTTCGATCAACGTGAACGTCATATCCGTCGACGACCATCGAGGAGGATACCAAGCGACCGCACACCTCCTGGCGCAAGGTCACGAGAACATCGCGTATATTGGGGAGGATGTACGAAGCAGTAATATTCGGATCTTCGGGTATCGCGAGGCACACGAAGATTATGGCGTACCGATCGATGAAGAAAACATCGTTAAGATTCCTTCAACAATGGATGACAGCCGAGAGATGACGAAGAAGTTACTCGGGCGGCCGAACCCTCCGACAGCAGTATTCGCGGCAAATGATCTTCTCGCGATTGGTGTCATCCAGGGCGCCCGTGAAAAAGGGTTGAACGTACCCGAAGATCTATCCGTAGTCGGCTTTGACGATACGATTCTGGCGACGATCACCGTTCCAATGCTGACCACCGTCGCGCAGCCAATAACCGCAATGGGGAATAAAATCGTAGACGTGCTGATCGAAGAAATCGGCGGAAAGAAAAAGGTGAAAGAACGAAATCTGTTCACCCCATCCCTAATCATAAGAGGAACAACCGGACGCCCACACAACCTTCCAAAACCAAAAGCGAACTGAACGAATCCAGTGAGTAAAAAAGGACTAACTCCCACACGATCAAGGAATGGGGAGTTAGTCCTTTTTATATGGACGTTAAACAAACGTTTGATTGAAATCAGAAACCGCATAACCCCAATCGTTTCCCACACTTAAACAAACGCTTGATTGAACAAACACGAAAAATGTCGCAATATTCTCGGTGCCAGGCACCGAAAAGGAACCCAAGTGGCACAAGGGTTTTCAAAGTGTACCTGGCACCATTTTCAACCCATTGCGCAACAAGTCTTTCAAAAGTGTACCTGGCACCGATCGAGATCCCTTGGTACGACTGGCTTTAGGATCGGTGCCTGGTACATTAAAAAAATACATTAAAAGATAACAGTCATCCACGCAATACCATTTTGGAGATTATATCCGCCTTTTTTATCATTTTCAGAGAAATTATCCATATTTCTGAAAATTTGTGTTATTATGTTGGTAACAATTTTTGGGAGGGGTTGAATGGATGTTGCTTTAGAAGAGTGTGCATTTCACAGCACGATATTGAACAGGGAGCAAAAAGTGATTTTCCTTCACTCCGAGTACTTCAAATCGAAAGGGGATGATTGCAGCCTGCTTTTTGTGCAAGACGGGGAAGATTACTTGCAGTTAGGAAACTTGAAGGAACAATTCACAGAACTGCTCAATCAGAATATTAGTCAATTCGAAAACATTGCCATGATCCTTATTCCACCAGGAACCTCACATGAGCGTTATCAGTTTTATCACCCAGAAGGTAAACACCACATAGATTATCTCCTATTTTTTCATCAAGAATTATTACCATTCGTAGAGAACAATTTCACTCACCAAAGAAAACACATCACAAAAATGGGTCTGCTTGGGGATTCACTCGGAGCTACCGTCGGTCTAGCACTCGGACTTCAGCAACCCTCCCAGTGGACGCATCTTTTACTTCAATCTACAGCAATCGAAGAACCACTCATACAAAAAATAAAAGAGAAAGCCCGAACAAACTGGAACGTATATCAAGTGTATGGCGTGCATGAAGATGGTTTTCAATCCCAAATCAGTGGGAAGACGCTCGACATCACAACGAATAACCGGAAACTGGCAAACGCCTTCCAACAGGCAGAAACGAATCTTACATACTACGAAGAAGATGAAAGCCATCTCTGGAGTTTTTGGAAAGACGATCTGAAAAGGGCGTTGACGTATTTCGCCCAACAAGAAAACAAATCGGAAAAGAGGGGGATTTTATGAAAAGGCTTTCAACATTACTATCCATATTGTTGGTTACAGCACTCATCATTTCGGGTTGCAAAAGTGCTGAGACGTCCGAAGAGGGTGAACAAGTCGAAATCGAATTCTGGACAATGCAGCTTTCACCTACATTCGATGATTACATCAATGGTGTCATCGCTGATTTTGAAGAAGAAAACCCGGATATCAAAGTGAAATGGGTCGATGTTCCTTGGGCGGATATGGAGAAGAAAATTTTAGCGGCTGTGGCATCTAAAACCGCACCTGATGTCGCCAACCTCAACCCGCAATTCGCTTCCAAACTAGCAGAATTGGATGCCCTTGTGAACATGGACGAAGTGGTGGATGAAGAAAAACAGAATGAATATTTCGAAGGTGTTTGGAAATCGAACACGTTCAATGATAAAACATTCGGGATTCCCTGGTATCTCTCTTCCCAAGTGACAATGTATAACACAGATATTTTTAAAGAAGCTGGGCTTGATCCTGACTCTCCACCAAAAACGTTTGATGAATTGAAAGATGTCGCGAAAACGATCAAAGATGAGACAGGGAAATACGCGTTCTTCCCGCCGCTCGATGCAAGCCATTTACTCGAAACACTCGTGATGATGGATGTTGACCTGACAAATGAAGATATGACAAAAGCAGCGTTCAATACGCCTGAAGGGATCAAAGCCTTCGAATTTTTCGTGGATCTTTATCAGGATGACTTGATTCCGCGTGAAGTCCTGACTGAAGGCCACGGAAAAGCGATTGATATGTACCAGGCTGGTCAGCTCGCAATCTTAGCCTCTGGCCCCCAATTCCTTAACAAAGTTGAAGAAAACGCTCCTGATATCCTGAAGGCTACCAAATCAGGACCACAGATTACCGGTGCATCAGGCAAAAAGAATACAGCAGCAATGAACCTCGTTGTTCCGAAGCAAAGTGAACACCAGGATGAAGCGGTCAAGTTCTCTCTTTTCATCACGAATGCTGAAAACCAGGTTGAGTTTGATAAGATCGTCCCTATCCTTCCTTCAATCGAAAGTGCGTTAGATGATCCTTATTTCAATGAACTACCTGAAGACCCGACCCCGATTGACGAAGCTAGAATCGTGTCTGCAGAGCAGTTGAAGGAAAGCGAAGTTCTCGTCCCTCCAATGGAAAATTACGAAGAGTTGAAAACATCGATCAATGAAGCTTTACATGCTGCCATGCTAGGTAAAATGACTCCTGAAGAAGCGGTAGAACAAGCTGAGACTGAATGGAACGAGATCCTATCGCAATAAGAAAGAAATCAGGGGGGATCGACTCCCCCTTCTTCTTTTCCTATAACAAGTCCAACAAAATGAGTTCAAAGAGTGGTGGTATGTAGAGAGATGGAACCATTAACGATATTTCAACAAGTAAAAGGAGGATTAATCGTCTCCTGTCAAGCACTGGAAGATGAGCCGCTTCATGGGTCGGAAGTGATGGCGAAAATGGCGAAGGCTGCTGAAATGGGTGGCGCTGTCGGCATCAGAGCGAATGGGTCTGAAGATATTCTGGCAATCAAGAAAATGACGAACCTCCCCATCATCGGTCTTGTGAAAAAAACCTATCCCGACAGTGAAATATACATCACTCCAACTGCCAAAGAAGTTGACGAATTGATAAAAGCGGACGCTGACATCATCGCAGTCGATGCAACCTTAAGGGCGCGCCCCAATGAACAAACCCTCGCCGAATTGATCAACCATATCCATCGTCATAAAAAATTGGTGATGGCGGATGTTTCCACTTATGAAGAGGGCATAAAAGCTGCAGCTATCGGAGCGGATTGCATATCAACGACCCTATCCGGTTATACGTCGTATTCTCCATCAATAGAGACACCGGATTTTCGATTAGTGGAACAGTTGGCAAAACGTCTGACCGTACCATTGTTTGCTGAAGGAAGATACCATTCACCAGAAGAGACACGAAAAGCGCTGCAACTTGGTGCACACAGTGTTGTTGTAGGTTCAGCGATCACTAGACCTCAGGAAATCACCAGAAGATACACGAATCTGTTAAAGAAAGAAGGCTATGCGGATGACAGTGAAACAAGCGAATCAGACCGGAAATATAAAAGGGTTGATTAACAGTTACTTTCCTGCTTTGACCAAGTCGGAGCAAAAGGTTGCAGACATCGTGATGCAACAGCTTGATCAGGTGATTTACTACTCCGTCACGGATCTTGCGGATGCTGCAGAGGTCGGTGAAACGACCGTTCTGCGTTTTTGCCGGAAAATCGGTCTGAAAGGTTATCAAGAATTCAAACTGGCGATTGCAAAGGATTTGGCGAACAAGACTGGAGAAGAATCGGGTAACGCTGTACAAAATGATCTGTTTACCACGATTTCTTCCTATACGATCGATGCGATACATGAAACTGTCTCAATGAACAGTGAAGAGGCGATCAATAAAGCGATCGACATGATCGATCAAGCGTCGTCCGTCCACTTTTTCGGAGTCGGTACGTCCGGATTGACCGCTCTCGATGCCAAAAACCGTTTTCTCAGGATCGGCCGGAGAGTGGATGCGGTGATTGATCCGCATCTACAGGCGATGACAGCTGCAACCCTATCAGAGAATGATCTTGTCGTCGGCATAACCGTGTCAGGTAGCACGAAGGACACGATCGATTCGTTAAAAATCGCAAAAGAAAATGGCGCGACAACGATTGCCGTCACGTATCATGCGAGATCGCCCATCACAAAAATCGCGGATGCTGTGCTGATCAACGGAGGAAAAGAGTCGCCTCTTGAAGGAAGTTCCCTCGCAGCTAAGATTTCTCAGCTGTTCGTGATCGATCTATTATGTACAGGGCTTGCCCTTAAACACAAACAAGAATCATTGGAAATGAAAGAAAAGACAGCGCAATCCGTTGTGAACAAGATCTATTAAGATGGTGAAAAGATGAAAGCGATCGGAATCGATATAGGCGGAACGGCAATTAAAGGGGCTATCGTCGACGAAAACAGAAAAATTCATCATCAGATCACGACTCTGACAAATGTGGCCGAGGGACGAGAAGGAATCCTTGCATCATTGATAACCACGATCGACAGGTTGCTTGAAAAAGAAAAGGATATCGTTGGAGTCGGGATCGGCACTGCCGGTAGAGTCAATGTGAAAACAGGTGAGGTCGTTTATAGTACAGCTAATCTTCCGGGCTGGCAGGGCATCAACCTGCACGATTTTATTGAAAATACATACGCACTTCCTGCGGTCATTGACAATGATGCGAATGCAGCGCTGGCAGGCGAATGGTGGAATAAAGAAGAGACATATGATTCAGTCACGTTCCTGACCCTTGGGACTGGTGTGGGCGGGGCAAACATGATCAATCGGAACATCTTCAGAGGGAATCATTGGAACGGCGGTGAATGGGGGCACGTCATCCTCTATCCTGGGGGACGGCCATGTAACTGTGGAAATAGCGGTTGTATCGAACAATATCTTTCTGGAACTGCATTACTGAGTCTCACAAATGAACATTCCGGAAACCGAACCTATAAAAACGGTGCAGAAGTGTTTGAAGCTTTCCACACTGGCGACAAAACAATCCAGCCAGTCGTCGAGAGGTACCTGAATGACCTGGCACTTGTCATCTATAACCTTTCTGTAAGCATCGATCCTGAAGTGGTCATCATCGGTGGAGGGGTCATCGAGTCGAAGGACAAGTGGTGGCAAACGTTTCAACAAAAATTGGCGGAAAAAGAGGTGAAGCTGGATGTTCTGGCAGCGACTCTCGGAAACAAAGCCGGGATGATCGGCTCGACTAAGCTGTTGTTCGATGCATTGAGTAAGGGGGGAGAGGTGTGACACGTAACGCGTTGACACCATATTTGTTTTTGCTGCCAGGATGTGTGATTTTGGGAGCATTCATTTTCTATCCGTTGTTGCAAGCCATCTGGTTGAGCTTCACCGATTACAACATGATTGTCGATCCAACCTTCGTCGGGACGGAAAATTACCAGAAACTTTTCGATGACAGTATGTTTTGGAAAACGCTCATCCAGACGCTGATCTATCTCGTCGGCGTTGTTCCAGCTCTTATCATTTTACCGATTTTTCTCGCAATCCTCGTCAACCAAAAGCTCAAAGGAATCGGATTTTTCCGTTCTGCTTATTACATACCTGTCGTCACCTCCTGGGTGGTCGTCGGGATTACATGGGAATGGGTGTATGCGGAAAAAGGAGTCCTCAACTACATTTTAGAGGTGGTTGGTCTGATCAATGGTCCGGTCCACTGGCTTACATCCGAACAGACAGCCCTCTTTGCGGTCATGGCCGTAACAGTCTGGAAGGGTTTAGGGTATTACATGATCATCTATTTGGCGGGGCTTCAGTCGATCCCATCCAACCTATACGAAGCGGCAGAAATTGATGGGGCGAATAAGTGGCAACAGACGATCCGAATCACGATCCCAATGTTGATGCCATCGATCATCATCGTCACCGTTATGTCGTCGATTGCCGCTATGAAAGTATTTGAAGAGATCTACATCATGACAGGAGGCGGTCCGCTTAACAGTTCGAAAACGCTTGTGTTTTATATCTATCAAGAGGCATTTGAGAAGTTGAACATGGGCTATGCAAGTGCTGCTGGTGTCGTGCTCTTTCTCATCACACTCATTTTTTCAATTGTCAATTTGAAACTGATGGGCAGGAAAGAAAACGTAGCATAAGGGGGGGAGAAAAATGGAAGCACCTGTTACAGATAAAAAACAATCCATCGAGACAGAGACTCGCCCGTTGTTGAATGTGAAAACGAAAGGACGCATCAAAAAACTGTTGGTTTACCTTCTCTTGACCATCGTGGCTCTCGGGATGCTCGGTCCATTCTTATGGCTCCTTTCGACAGCTTTGAAATCGGGGCATGAAAACATCTTCAGTTATCCACCGAAATTCATTCCGGAAAGCCCGACACTAGGCAATTTTTCAAGGGTCATGGATGCGTTCCCGTTCTGGACCTATTTGATGAACAGCACGATCGTCGGCTTTTTCACCGTACTCCTTAATGTCTTGTTTTGTTCGTTTGCGGCTTATCCGCTGGCAAGGATGAATTTCAAAGGAAAAAACATCATTTTCATCCTGATCATCAGCACGATGATGATTCCATTCCAGCTGTTGATGATCCCGATCTATATCCTCTCACTCGACCTTGGGTTGAAGAACACTTATGCAGGGCTGATCCTGCCGCACGCGACTACAGCATTCGGAATATTCCTGATGCGACAGGCGTTCATCACGATTCCGTATGAACTTGATGAATCTGCACGAATGGACGGCGCAAACAGTTTCCAGATCTGGTGGAGGATTCTGCTTCCGCTTGTAAAACCATCGATGGTGACGCTTGCGATCTTCACGTTTGTGATGGCATGGGGAGACTTTTTGTGGCCGTTGATCATTTTGGATGATCAGAAGATGTACACCCTGCCTCTAGGGTTGAACGCACTCACCGGGCTGTTTTCGGCAGACTGGCGTATGATTGCTGCTGGTTCCGTCATTTCGGTCCTGCCGATCATCATATTCTTCCTCATCCTCCAACGCTACTTCATTAAAGGAGCAACGAGCGGGGCTGTAAAAGGATAATCGTTTGACAGAAAGGATGGAGATGGATGAAACGAAAAATTGCAATGCTTCCAGTTGATGCACGACCTGTTACACGCGACCTTCCAGTACAGCTGGCCGCAATCGGTGGCTGGGAAGTCCTCGTACCAGAACGCAATGAGCTCGGATTTTTAAAAAAGCCAGGTAATCTTGACCTCCTGCAAAACTGGTTAAAAGAAAAGTCTCGTGAGGTGGACGGGATTGTCGTGTCGATTGATATGCTCGGTTACGGTGGGCTTGTCCCTTCCCGGGTTTCTGTGGCAACAGTAGAAGAAGTCCGAGCACGCCTTCAGGTTTTAAAAGAACTGAAAAGAGTCAATCCAGAGCTCAAAATCATGGGATTCAGCGCCACGATGCGCCTTTCCAATTCTTATGTGAATGAAGAGGAGAAGGAGTACTGGAACCGTTATGGTAAAGAAATCTGGCAATTCTCGTATCATTCCCATCGTTATTTGAAAACGAAGGATCCCGTCTCCAAGAAACTGATAGAGGAGCTGAGGCCGAAGATACCGGATACGATTTTAAAAGATTATAAGAAAACGAGAGAGCGGAATTTTTCGATCAACCGTTCTTTACTGGATGAAGCCGAAGCTGGTTTATTCAATATCCTTGTATTCCCGCAAGATGATACAGCAGAGTACGGCTATAACATCCAGGAGCAAGAATGGCTTTCTGAGGAGGTGAACAAACGCAACCTCCATGAGAAGGTTTTCATTTATCCGGGGGCTGACGAGGTGGCAAGTACATTGGTCGCCAGAATGGTCTATGATCTTGAAGACGTCAAGAAGCCGATCTTCCATCCTTTTTACAGTGGTCAAAAAGGGGCGTTGTCCAATGCGATGTACGAAGACCGGCCAATCTATGAGTCTGTCAAAGGCCAGGTCTATGCGTTCGGGTCTTTTACAGGCGAAAGTCCTTCAGAAGCGGACCTTCTTCTTGCTGTCAACGTGCCAGGGAAGAAGCAGGGGGATCTGGCTCTACAGATGGATCTGGCTGAAGTCGACACGACGGACCGGAATCTCGGTGAATGGATGTTGAAGGTCAAGCATTATCTCGAAAAAGGAAAAGATGTAGCGGTCGCCGATCTTGCTTATGCGAATGGCGCGGATCCTGCACTGATGCCGAGATTGACCGATACGGGGATTTTCAGACACCTGTCAGGTTATGCCGGTTGGAATACGGCGGGAAATTCTCTAGGAACGGTCATCGCTCATTCTGCAATGATCCATTTGCAAAAACTGAACGGGTTTTTGCTTGAAACCGACTTTCAGAAAAGGCACCTCGAACTGTTGGCGCTGCGGTTTTTAGATGATTATCTCTATCAATCAGTCACCCGCCAGAAAGTTAGGGATCAAGTGGATGAATCGAAGCTAGATGAAGATGAGTTGCTTGAAATCGTGCAAAAACAGTTCATGGAGACCGCCGGAGAGACTTTGAACAAACTACGACTATGCAATGGTTATGCTCTCCGAATCAGAAACATCACGCTTCCCTGGAACAGAACTTTTGAAATCGCTCTGACAATTGAGCTTGAGGGAAACCAGGCAAAATTTAAGGAGGTGGTCCACTGAGCCGACATCTGAGCGATTCTCCTCATTCTCACCGCTGTAACTTGATCTTGGTCAATTGAATTTTTCGGAGGGATTTGATGAAAAAAATATTCGGTGTTCTACTGTCAGTTGTTTTGCTGTTCAGCCTGGTCATACCGGCAACCGCAACAGGAAATGACAAATCAAGGCATCAAGTGCTTCAAAACCTCGTGAATGAAGATGACAAGAAAGCAAGGATTTTATGGTACGATCTTTCGGCGAACATTCAGAACCTGAATACGCCGGAAAAAGTGAAAAACATTGTTGAGAAAACCGCAAGAGCAAACATCGATACGATCATCCTCGACGTAAAGAACTACACAGGTTTTGTCGGGTACTTGAGTGACATCGCCCCGCATATGAGCACATCTGAGATTCCGAAATACGATGAGTTCCCAGAAGGATATGACTTGCTGACAGAGGTGATAAAAGAAGCGCATAAGCATGGCATCCAGGTCCATGCAAATGTGAATGTCTTTTCGGAAGGAAATAACGATTATAAAGATGGTCCGGCCTTTGAAAACCCGGAATGGCAAACGACGTTCTATATGGCTTCACGTGTTGCAGAAGTTGAAAATGGAGAAACATTCGATATTACAGGAGTGAACACCACAAGAGGCTCGAACCAATTGGTCATGTATACACCGTCTGAATATGATGTTTCCCCAGCAAATCAGTGGGGTACCGAAGTCCAGATCACAGATGGAGTCGTAACAGAAGTGGTGGACCGTACATATGGTGCTCCAGCTGTTGAAGTTCCTGAGAATGGTGTTGTCTTGTCTGGTCACGGGGAAGCGAGAACATGGCTAAACGAAAATGTTCAGGTAGGGGATGAGATCGATTACTCTGCTTCAAAGATGGAGTTGGTCCCTGCATCGGAATACCCTTCTTTTTCAACATTCACCAATCCGATCCGTGAAGACGTGAGATCTTACGAGTTGAGCATCATCGAAGAATTGATCGACAACTATGACATAGACGGGATCGTTCTGGATCGTGCGCGTTATTCGAACATCAATGCTGATTTCAGTGATCTGAGCCGTGAACGTTTTGAAGAATATATCGGAGAAAGCGTCACGAACTGGCCGGAGGATATTTTCAGTATCGAGTTTACAGAAGATGGACAAGAGCGAAATCCAGGACCACTTTATCAAAAGTGGATCGAATGGAGAGCGGGGAACATACAGGATTTCTTCCGACAAGCAGAGGAACTCGTCCATGAAAAAGATTCATCTCTTTTCTTCAGTACGTATGTCGGTGCCTGGTACCCGCTTTACTATAGTGAAGGTGTGAACTGGGCAAGCCGAACGCATCAGCCGGATTATGATTGGGCAAGTCCTGATTACGGTAAAACCGGTTATGCTGAAGTACTCGATTTCTTGATGACAGGTAACTACTTTTATGATGTTACACGGGAAGAAGCGATCGAGTCCGGGAATCCTGATTGGTACAGCGTTGAAGGTTCAGCGGATATTGCTTTTGATGTCGTGAATGAAGCCACTTTCGTATATGGAAGCCTTTATCTGAACCAGTATAAAGGTGACCCGGAACAGTTCCGTAAAGGCTTGAGATCCGTAATGGAGCGGTCACACGGTATTATGCTGTTCGACCTAGTTTACTTTGAACAGTTTGGCTGGTGGGACATCATTGAGGAAGAGTTCGCGGAAGAATCACAGCCGCCACATCAGATCCCAGGACTGTTAAAAATGATCAGAGAAGATAAGTAATGAGGGTTTGGGCTGGCTTACGGGTCAGCCCGACTCTATGAAACGAACTCTTATGAGTACATCAAATTCGGTTTTGTGCGTTTTCATATACTCATGAAGCACTCATGAGTACACCAAATTCGGTTTTGTGTATTTTCACGTACTCATGATGCACTTATGAGTACATCAAATTCGGATTTGTGTGTTTTCACGCACTCATGAAGCACTCATGAGTACATCAAATTCATTTTTTTGCATTTTCACGGTCTCATGAAAGGTTTGCTTGTTGACGTACATATACTTAACAGTTTTAAAAAGGAGTCGTTCCTTATGAATAAAGAGTTAAATGGTGAAATTATTGTCATCGGTGGTGGACTTGGCGGAAGTCTGGCCGCTCTATCTGCTGCTAAAATGGGGAAGAAGGTGATTTTGACAGAAGAGACCGGGCGGATTGGCGGGCAATTGACCAGCCAGCTCGTTCCGCCGGATGAACATAAATGGATCGAACAGTTCGGATGCACCGGAAGTTATCGTGAATTCCGCAATCGAGTCCGTAACTTTTATCGGAGGAATTATCCGTTGACGGAGAAGGCTAGTGGTGACTCGAAGCTGAATCCAGGGAATGCGCTTGTAAGCCGGCTCTCCCACGACCCGAGGGTTTCTTTGGCTGTCTTGAACGATATGCTGGCTCCTTTTATCCATACCGGTAAAATCACGTTGCTTATGGAGCATAAACCAGTTGCCGCTGAGACGAAAGGTGATGAAATCCTTTCGGTGACCGTTCGGGATTTGAAGGAGGAAATTTCAGTGGCGATCAGCGGGTCGATTTTTATTGATGCAACCGAGTGTGGGGATCTGCTGCCGTTGGCGGGTGTTGCATATGTGACAGGTGCAGAAGCATATGAGGAAACCGAGGAGCCGCATGCTCTGAAGGGAGGAGCGGAACAGCTTGATATGCAGTCCATCACGCATTGTTTTGCAGCAGACTATCTGGAAGGCGAAGATCACACGATCGAAAAACCGGAGCAGTATGAGTTCTGAAAAAACTATCAGGCGGATTTCTTGGACCATAAACAATTAAGCTGGTTCGGTCCGGATGCAGCGACCGGGGAATCGAAGTTGTTCACGCTTTTTCCGCAAAAAGGACTGTTTTCACTGTGGGAATACAGAAGGGCTTTGGATAAAAAGCTATTGCGTGAAGGCTTTGCTGAAGGTGATCTGTCTCTCATCAACTGGCCGCAAAATGATTATTGGCTCGGTCCGATATATGAAGTGGATGAAGATGAGCGCAAGAAACATCTGAAAGGGGCAAAACAGCTAAGTTTATCCCTCCTTTATTGGATGCAAACAGAGGCACCGAGGCATGACGGGGGTCTCGGGTATCCTGGATTGCGACTGAGGCGGGATGTGGCAGGAACAGATGATGGATTAGCAATGTATCCTTATATTCGCGAATCCCGCAGAATCAAAGCAGAAGTCACGGTCAAGGAACAGGACATCAATGCAGAATACCGTGGAGAAAAGGGGATTAAGAAGGTTGAAGATTCAGTTGGAGTCGGCTGTTATCGGATTGATCTCCATCCGACAATCGTGACGAACCAGCTGTTTTATACACCGAGTCTCCCTTTTGAAATACCGCTAGGCACATTACTGCCTGTCCGGATGAAGAATCTCATCGCAGGAAGCAAGAACATCGGGGCAACTCATATTACGAACGGCTGCTTCCGCGTCCATCCCGTTGAATGGAACATCGGTGAGTCCGCCGGATATTTAGCAGCCTTTGCTCATGAAAAAGGCATCGAACCACGAGTAGTCCGACACACTCCAGCGCATCTACAAAACTACCAAACCCTCCTCCAACAACAAGGCATCGAACTCCACTGGCCCGAAATCGGAGCTGTTTAAATAATAACCATTCCTTCCTTCGGTGCCAGGCACGACAATTTCACCCTTGTGCCCCAACGCTTCTCAGAAGGTGCCAGGCACCGAAAAAGAACCCAAGTGGCAGAAGGGTTTTCAAAATGTACCTGGCACCATTTTCAGGCACCATTTTCAATCCCTTGTCCCCCAACGCTTTTCAAAATGTACCAGGCACCGAATCAGAATTCGCATGTACCAAGGCTTTCAAATTGGTGCCTGGCACATTATAGATATACATCTATCTTAATAAAAGGAGTGTAGTTTTCGTATGATGGATAAGAAAAGGCGTATGTATTTTTGTTTATTTTGTTCATTTCTCCTTATTTTGTCTTTGATCAGCTTTGTTTTGCCACCCACCTCTCAAACCTTTGCAGAAAACGATCCACTAGAATTAGAAATCTATCCTACACCCCAAGAACTTAATGTAAAAGACACTAGTTTTCCATTAACTCCAGTAGTTGGAGTTGTTTTACCAGAACAGAGTGACGAGTCGGTGATAAATGAGCTAAAGGAAATCTTGAAATCATCTGGTGTAAAGGAAATAGAGATATTCAATCAATCCGAAAATCCTACAACGCCTATCACTGTCTTTCTGAGTAACGATCCTGAAAATCCAATGATTACTGAACAGCTGCAGTTTTTGAATGCTGAAGGAGATCAACAACTTCCAGAAGAAGGCTATATTCTTGCAGCAGGAGAAGGGAGTGATGAAAGGAAGAAGATCATCCTAGCTGGTGCAGATTGGGATGGCGTTTTTTATAGTGTTAAAACGCTGAAACAAATCCTTACACCACATCCGGGACGCCACATGGTTCCTGAAGTATTTATTAAAGATTTTCCGAAAATGCCAATCAGGGGTGTTATTGAAGGATTTTACGGAATTCCATGGTCACATCAGGATCGAATAAATCAAATTGAATTTTACGGTGAAAACAAAATGAATACGTATGTTTATGCCCCCAAAGATGATCCTTATCATCGTGATCAATGGAGGGAGCCTTATCCTGCAGAAAAACTTGCTCAACTAGGAGAATTAGTGAATGCTGCTGAAAACAGCCATGTCAATTTTATTTTTACAATTTCACCAGGTTTAGATATGTGTTACTCAAGGGAGGATGAATTCACCCTGTTAAAAGAAAAGGCCCAAGCTTTGTGGGATCTGGGTGTCCGCGATTTCGCCATACTTTTTGATGATATTTTTCAAGAGATGAGTTGTGAGGAGGATGAAGAGAAGTTTGGAGCATATGAAAGTCCGACAGCAGCTGCTCAAGCATACGTATTGAACAAGTTTCAAGAAGAGTTCATCGAAACTCATGAAGGAGCGAACCGCCTCATCACCGTCCCTACAGAATATTATCAAGATGGAACCAGTCCTTATAGAGAACAATTCGCCGATATGGTTGATTCCGAGGTGTTAGTTTACTGGACTGGAATTGGGATTACTACAGAAACTATCACAAATGAAGATGCGGAAAAAATCTCGAACATATTTAAACATGACCTGTTAATATGGGACAACCATCCGGTTAATGATTTTTCTCAGGATCGATTATTTTTAAGTCCGATTTCTGGAAGGGATGCAGAGTTGACGGAGCATGGAGTTCACGGATTAACCGCAAACCCGATGGAATATGCCCAGGCTTCTAAAATTCCGTTGTTTACGATAGCTGATTATACTTGGAATCCTTCAGACTATGAGCCTATGGCATCTTGGGGTGCAAGTATCCGAGAGTTTGGAGGATCTTTTGCAGAAGAAGTAAAAACTTTTGCAGAAAATGCATTATCTTCACGTGTCCTTCAAGAAGAATCCCCGACTCTTAGCCCATTGATTAAAGAGTTTTGGGATGCTTATGAGGATGGGGAAGGGCAACAAGAGTCTGAACAGCTTTTGAATGAATTCGAACAGCTAGTAGAAGCAGCTGATGTTTTGGAAAATGACTTTCATAATGAAAAGTTCGCTGAGGAAATGAATCCTTGGATTGATAAAATGAGGCATTATGGCGAAGCGGCTCAGCTAGCCGTCGAAATGCTTCTTTCGCAGCAAAGTGGTAATAAAGAATTGACTGAGGAATTCAGGGCAGAGTTAGATCAAGTACTGGAAAATGATACGACAGACGTCACTTTTGAAGAGCCACAGCAAGCTTCAAGGAATTTAGATGGAGCTGATGTCGAAAGGGGTTGGGGAGAACTGATAAAGTATACCTCTGAATTCGGGGAGACAACTGGGACCAACCAATGGGGCTATGAAATTACAGTCATTGATGGAAAAGTTACTTCTGTAGGCGGGAACAATTCTGTTATTCCTGAGGAGGGGTATGTGTTAAGTGTCCATTCTGGAGGAGACGGTGACTGGCTTGAACATAACTCCATTGTCGGTGCGAACGTGTCAATTGAAGAAAATCTAGTTACACTCACAATCGATGAAGGAGTCTATGACATTCCCAATCCGAAAACATATGGGTATGGTGTACTGCAACCTTTTATCAACTTAGCATTGAAAACTAATGATTTATGGTTGGGTGGAAGAGAAGAAGCTGGGCCGTTTTCTACACTAGACGCCTATAGCAGCTATACCTTAGATCATATTTCAGATGGTGATTTGAATACAATCTATTGGACGTACGGATCACCTGAAAAGGGAGATTATATAGGGATTGATCTGGGGGAGGTACAGACTATTCATTCTATAAAACTCTTTATGGCCTCTACAAGCGGATCAGCACCACGACCAAATGATTTTATAAGACATGGCTCCATCGAAATCTCAACCGATGGCAGCAACTGGAGAGTGTTAGGAGAGTACGAAAATGAAACAGAAATCTCACTTTCTTTAGAGGAAGAAGAACAAGCAAGATTCATAAGGTTCAAAGTACTAACCGATCAATCAAGCTGGGCACAAATAAGAGAATTCACCGTACAATAACCCATGTGAAAAAAACTTCTCGGTGCCAGGCACGACAATTTCACCCTTGTGCCCCAACGGTTCTCAAAATGTACCAGGCACCAATCAGGTACTCGCACCACGCAAGGCTTCTAAATTGGTGCCTGGTACAAAATCAAATTTATGAGGAACAACTCCCCCCAAACGTATAAAAAAGAAGAGGTTGTACTTAAGTGACATACTTTGGCAACAGCCTCTTCTTTGTGTTTTAGTAAATTATTTACTAAAAGAAATAGATATATTTTCCCCCGGGGTTTTCTACTAATACAAGTATATTAGGAGATTAGGCTCGCTAATAACCGAATAATAATTTCAGAAAATTTAATATTTTGTGTTGAAAGCGCTTCATTATGATGGTAAGGTAGTAATCAATTAAGTGAAATTTAGTAAATATTTTACTAGATTTATTGAAGGAAGGGTTTTTGCGATGACGACGATTAAAGAAATTGCTACTCGTGCACAGGTATCCAGTGCAACGGTTTCAAGGGTGTTGAATAATGATGAAACGTTATCCGTTGCAATTGAGACGCGTCAAAAGATTATTGACGTAGCCAGAGCACTAGGCTATAAAACCATGCAAGAACGCCGTAATGAGAAGGCGCAACCACTCACACGACAACCATTTGATAACCAGGATCCTAAAATTGCGATTCTCTTATGCCATTCATTAGAGGAGGAACTGAACGATGCGTTCTTTCTTTCCATCAGACAGGGGATTGAACAGGAGTTATCGGAAAATGGGATGGCAGCAACGGAAATTTACAGGTTGAGCAATATGAACTTCAGGAATTTCCGTAAAGACATAAGCAATCTGATCGTAGTCGGCAGGATCGGTTCCGATGTTCTTAACGAGTTGGGGAATCATCTAGAAAACATCGTCTATATCAATCATGAAGTCAACGAGAATATGTATGATTCCGTCAACATCGATTTTGAAAAAGCGACGAAAAGTGCTCTCAACCATTTATTCGACTTAGGATTTAAACGGATCGGTTTTATCGGGGGCCAAGAGCGAGAGCATTTGAATGGTACCAAAATAGAGTTTCCAGA
Organism: Alkalihalobacillus sp. TS-13; assembly: GCF_019720915.1. Classification (GTDB taxonomy): domain Bacteria; phylum Bacillota; class Bacilli; order Bacillales; family Fictibacillaceae; genus Pseudalkalibacillus. The sequence continues at coordinate 3,124,014 of NZ_JAHKSI010000001.1, read as the reverse complement.
TGGACGAGCCTGGACATTTGAAAAAGTGATGAAAGAAAAGGGGCTTTATGACCCTCAATCCCATCATGTAGGCGACTTCTTCATGTCTGATGGTTATAAATTGATGAAGAAGGCCATCAACCAGGGCGATCTTCCTGAAGCCTTTTTCATTGCGAGTGATGCGATGGCAATCGGGGCGATGCGCGCTTTACAGGAAAAGGGCTACAGCATTCCGAAGGATATCGCGATTGTCAGTTTTAACGATGTAGAAATGGCGAAATTCGCAAGCACGCCATTAACGACCGTGAAGGTGCCTACTGAAGAAATGGGCCGGACCGGTGTCAAGTTGATGTTGGATCGTTTGAAGGGGAGGGAGCTCCCGCTCAAAGTCACGGTCCCGACAGAACTGGTGATCCGGGACAGCTGTGGCGCACAAGAAAAATAAATATAAGAAAAGAAATCCTTTAATACGTTAAGGAGGTGATAGCGTACATAGAAAGGAGTGTAAAAAAGTACACCTACTCGATTTGGCGAGAAAGTAGGTGCACACATTAGGATGCTGTTCCATTTATCCGCGAAAATAAAAGAACAGCAAAAGAATTATAACCAAACGGGACTCGTTAAACAAGGTTTTTGATTACTAAAAAGGTCAGGAGGATTCATTATGAAATATAGATGGTTGGCTCCATGTATTTTGGTATGTTTTGCACTGATCATAACAGGATGTTCGGGCGGTGCTTCAGGTGATACGACGACATTGACCTTTTTCTCGACAGTGACGACTGATAGTGATAAAAAAGCGATGTCTGAAGCGATCGCTGCCTTTGAGGAAGAGTATCCAGATATTAATATTGAAGAAAATTTTCCGGGCAGTGGATATGAAGACATGCTGCGTGTAAAAATGGCAGCGAATGATATGCCAGACCTGTTTGACACGCACGGTTGGTCGAAAGAACGTTATGGTGAATACGTAGCTGATTTGAAAGATATGAACTGGGTGGAGAATCTCGACCCGGCTCTTGATAACATCTTGAAGGACGAGCAAGGCAAAGTGTATGCCTACCCGATTAACCAGGCGAAGGATGGCATCAATTACAATGCCAACTTACTTAAGGAATATGGGATTGAACCACCTACTACGTTTGAAGAATTCATGGACGCTCTTTACCAGATCAAGGCAAAAAGCAATGGCGATGTGATTCCGCTTTGGATCAATGGGTCTGATAAGTCGGCTTTCGGTCAGTACTTTGATCAATTCGCGACACCTCTCTTAGTAACCGACAAGGAACACAATTACGAAGAGTCGTTATTAGATGGTTCATTCGATTGGTCGAACTACACTTTTTTACCGGAAAAATTGAAGGAAATCCATGATAACGGCTTACTGAATGAAGATGTGTTGACTGCGCAAATACAAGATCAGGCACAGTTGATGGCTCAAGGGAAAATAGGGTTCACATTTGGTGGCGGTTCTCTCGGTCCGGCGGTAAAAAAACTAAACCCTGAAGTCCAAGTGGGTGTTATACCAATGCCGCCGATCCATGAAGGGGATGAGGCTAGCTGGATTGGCGGTGAGCGCCACACGGTCGCTATATGGAAAGACTCGGAGAACAAAGAAGCCGCGAAAAAGTTCATCGAATTTTTAGCTCAACCGGACATCGCCAAAAAGATAGCAGAGGGTACATCCCTTCCGGCAGGGCTAGCAAATGTCGAGGCGGATAACTATTATTCAGAATACTATAGTGAATTTGAAGGTGTGGAAGTACAACCTTACTTCGACCGTGTCTATCTACCGAGTGGTATGTGGGATGTAATGGGAGCAACTGGACAGGAATTGATCTCAGGATCCATGACACCAGAACAGGTATCCGAGAAAATGGCCAAAGAATACACAAGGCTGAAGAAGCAATGATGCCTAGACAGAAGCATGGAAGTCCACTAGCTGTTGCAAGGCTTGGTCGACAGTTGAGCTTATCTCTTAGGAGTGATGTCGAACATGAATGAAGTGGTCAAAGAGGCTTCCCGTCCAATTGCTAAATCGAAAGTCAAACGTTTCCCGCGCCCAAAAAACAAATCCCTATGGTGGATGTATTTACCGGCATTGGTCGTCGTCAGTGTGTTCATCCTCTATCCCTTTTTAAATGGGATCCGTGTTTCATTTACGGATTGGAATGGCTTTTCGCAAACGAAAAACTGGATCGGATTGGAGCAATATAAACGCATGTTCCAGGATCCGGCCACCTGGTTGGTTGTGAAAAACACCTTGTTATATGGAATCGGGAGTACCCTGTTCCAAAATATCATCGGTCTGTTGTACGCACTATTATTGAATCGGAGCATCCGTTTGAAGTCGTTAACAAGGACCATTGTATACCTGCCTGTCATCATCAGTCCATTGGTGATGGGGTATATCTGGTATTTCTTCTTTGCCTATAATGGGGGAGCTTTAAATGATGTGCTTAACCTAATTGGCCACGAGAAAATCAATGCGTTAGGAAATCCGGATATCAACCCGTGGATCATTGTTTTTGTCAACACCTATCAATTTGTCGGGATCGCCATGATCATTTACCTGGCGGGACTGCAAAGTATTTCAAAGGAATATTATGAAGCCGCTGAAATCGATGGCGCATCAGCTTTCCAACAATTCAAAAATATTACGCTGCCTCTGTTGATGCCAGCGATCACCATTAATGTGGTGCTGAACATAATAGGCGGCCTAAAACTGTTTGATGTCATCATTGCCTTAACAGGTGGAGGGCCAGGAAATGCCTCGCAATCGATGTCGACGTTCATGTATGATCTATACTTCAGCAGACAGGATGCAGGGTATGCTGCTACCCAGGGTGTGTTGATGGCCTTCATCATTCTGGTCTTAAGCTTACTCGCTCTGGTTTACTTCAAACGAAAGGAGATCGATGCGTAATGAATGGGAAAAAGAAGGCGATCAAATGGCTATTGACAGGTATAGCCTTGTTCGTCACCTTGTTCCACCTGATTCCCTTTTATATCATGATCACAACCTCGTTGAAGGCGAACAATGATTTCAGTTCCAAGTGGTTGATGCCGGAAACCTATCAATTTTTGAACTTTATTGAAGCGTGGGAAAAAGCCGATTTAGGAACAGCGTTCATCAACACCTTCATTATTACAGCAAGCACTGCTGTCTTGCTTGTTCTTTTTGGATCGATGGCAGCATATCCGCTTGCTCGGATATTTACGAAACTGAATAAATTCGTTTACTTCCTGTTTATCTCGATCATGGTCATTCCGCCATTAACCGCGTTAGTGCCGTTATATAAAATGGTCGTGGATATCGGTATGATGAACACGCATGAAATCGCGATTTTGAACAACTTAGCCGCATTCCTTCCATTAACGATCTTTTTATATGCGGGCTTTATCCGCTCGACGATACCGAAGGAGTTGGAGGAAGCGGCTCGAATGGATGGGGCAGGTACGCTGGTTATCTTTTTCAAAGTCATCTTTCCGCTGCTCAAACCAGTTACAGCTTCCGTTCTGATCATATCTTGTGTATTCATATGGAATGATTATCAATTTGCGATTTTCTTCTTACAAGATAAAGAAGTCCAGACGCTTACCGTTGCGCTGGCCAGTTTCTTCGGTCAAAACCAGAGCAATTTGAATTTAGTTGCTTCAGCAGCAATGATGTCGATGTTACCGATGACGATTCTGTTTCTACTTTTACAAAAATATTTTGTGGCAGGTCTTTCATCGGGATCTGTCAAAGGATAAAGGAGCTTATATATGTCAAAAATCACTTTTCTTGGAGCAGGCAGTACGATATTCGCAAAAAATGTCTTAGGGGATTGTATGTTGACGCCGAGTGTCCAGGGGTTCGAATTTGCCCTCTACGACATTGACGAGCAACGATTGAACGACTCTGAAAACATGCTGGAAAATTTGAAGAAAAGCCTTGGTGCAGAGGTCGAGATAAAGGCCTATTCCGATCGGAAAGAAGCGTTAAGGGGAGCGAAATACGTCGTTAACGCGATCCAGGTTGGCGGCTATGAACCTAGTACAGTCATTGATTTTGAAATCCCTAAAAAATACGGACTCCGCCAGACAATCGGGGATACGATCGGGATCGGTGGCATCTTCCGGGCGCTCAGGACCATTCCGGTGATGCTTGATTTTGCAAAAGATATTGAAGAAGTCTGTCCCGATGCGTGGTTCTTGAATTATACGAATCCGATGGCTTCGCTGACAGGGACGATGCTGCGTTATACAAACGTCAAAACCGTCGGTCTTTGTCATAGTGTACAAGCCGCGGTTCCGGAACTGTTCAAATTGCTTGAAATGGACAGTGAAGGCGTCCAGTGGAAAATCGCCGGCATCAACCATCTGGCGTGGTTGTTGGAGGTCACGAAAGACGGAGAAGACCTCTATCCAGAAATCAAAAGACGGGCAGCAGTCAAACAGCAGGAAAAGCATCATGACATGGTCCGGTTCGAATTGATGAACCATTTCGGGTACTATGTAACCGAGTCATCCGAGCACAATGCCGAGTACCATCCTTACTTCATCAAAAAGAACTATCCGGAATTGATCGAAAAGTTCAATATTCCGCTCGATGAATACCCTCATCGGTGTGTTCATCAAATCAAAGAGTGGGAAAATATGCGCGAAGATCTTGTCAACAATCAAAACCTTACGCATGAACGTTCACATGAATATGCCTCCTATATTATTGAAGCGATGGAAACAGACCAGCCTTTCCGCCTTCATGGGAATGTACTCAACACCGGAGGCTTGATCTCCAACCTGCCGACAAAAGCGACGGTGGAGGTGCCATGCCTGGTTGACCGGAGTGGAATCACACCATGCTATATAGGAGATCTCCCAGAACAATTAGCTGCATTGGACCGTACCAACATCAATACACAGCTTTTAACGATCGAAGCCGCGATAACAGGAAAGCGAGAGCATATTTATCAGGCAGCTATGCTGGACCCGCACACCGCAGCAGAGCTATCCATCGATGACATCGTATCCCTCTGCGACGACCTCATCGAAGCACATGGAAACATGCTACCAGCTTTCGACCAACATAACGTACTAGTTTAAAAGCCGGGTGCCTGGCACCGATTGAGAACCCTTGCAGCGCAAGGGTTTTTAAAGTGTACCAGGCACCGTTTTCAATTCCTTCTCCCCCAACGCTTTTCAAAATGTACCAGGCACCGAATCACATTCCGCTTGTATCAAGGCTTCTGGATCGGTGCCTGGTACATGTCTTTATTTATACATTCCAGCTTTAATATTTTGAAATAATATGGAATATTGGAAATATATAAGATTAAAGTATCGATTTTCCTTTGAAATGTTTACCAAAATTCCGTTTAGTGATAATATGGTAGAATTGGAAGTACTTAATAACGGAGGAGATATTTTGAAAAAGGTATCTATCATTATCCCTATATATAATACTGAAGAATTTTTGGATGAATGTATTTATTCTATAATTAAGCAGAAATACGAGAATTTTGAACTTCTTTTGATTAATGATGGTTCTGGCTTGAGTTGCACAAATAAGATCAATGAACTAGAGAAGATCGATGCTAGAATAAAAGTCTTCCATCAGGAAGAACGCAAGGGTGTCGGAGCAGCTCGGAATATCGGGTTAGAAAAAGCAACCGGTGATTACATATATTTTATGGATAGCGACGACTATCTTGGCGAGAGCACCGTCCAACTCCTAGTGAAGAACATCGCAGATCATAAGATGGTTACTGGAAAACAAGTCAGGACTACACTCAGCCACGAAAATGAAGAAACGGCTGTAGCACTCGATACTGAAGTAGATCCAGACGTGTATCTTTACCAGCAAAATATCAAAAAGGCATTTAAGAATCGATCCGCATTACATAGGCTTATCTCACGCGATTTGATCAATGAAAGAAACATCCGTTTTTCTGAAGATGTAGATTGCTATGCAGATCTTTCTTTCATACTGCCATTATTAGTAGAATCTGATGAGGTTCCTTATATTAAAAATGCTTATTACTTCAAAAGGAAAAGAAATGATCCGATTACAAATCCAGCCATCATGCAGTTGGATGCAGAGAAAAAGATAAACGACTTCATCACGATCTACAATCAACTGAAAGACGACTACAGAGATAATAGTGAAGCTGCGCAATTCTTAGACAACCATATGATTAATTTTTACAGGAAAACGATTGTGACGTTCTTGAAGGATGAGCGGAACATCGATGTAATCTATGAAGACTTGGTTTCATTCGCAGCAAAATTGGACCAACAGTTGTTATCTAAGAAAAGCATCATCGTTCGCAGAGAATTGAATCCGTTAGTGAGAAATGACCGGAAGAAATACGAATCAGTCAATCGATTGCATCAACGATTAAGAAAAGTGAAATATGCTTTAAGTGGTAGAACGAAACTCTATACGCATTTATATCGATCCGTATTTACGAAGCTTCCGTTAAAAGAGAAAACAGTCTTGTTTGAAAGCTTCTTAGGGAAAAACTATTCCGATAACCCGAAATATATCTATGAATATATGCTGAAAAATCATCCAGACTACAATTTTATCTGGATTTTTAAAGAGCCTGGGAAGAACATCCCCGGGAACCCGAAGCAAATCAAACGATTCAGCTTGAAGTATTATTATTACATGGGTACTGCAAAATATTGGGTCAGTAATTCGAGGATTCCGAAGCGGTTTGACAAACGAGAAGGGAATGTCTATCTCCAGACCTGGCATGGGACTCCGCTCAAAAAGCTAGTATTCGACATGAAGGATATCCATTCGGCTAACCCGAATTACAAACGAGATGTGTACATCCAATCAAGACGCTGGGATTATCTCATCTCTCCAAACCAATATTCAACGGAGATTTTCGGCAGTGCTTTTAAATACGATAAAACCATGCTTGAGTACGGATATCCGAGGAACGATATTCTCTATACAGGGAATGATGAATCGACGATCACCGAGCTTAAACGAAAGCTCAATATCCCCGTTGATAAAAAGGTCGTCCTATATGCACCGACATGGCGGGATAACGACTTTTTTGAGGCAGGGAAATACAGATTCACCTTGCAATTGGACCTTCAAAAAATGAAGGATCAGCTCGGTGACGAGTATGTCGTTCTTTTGAGGATGCACTATTTCATTGCAAACCAGCTGGACATTTCGGAATTTGAAGGATTCGCATTCGATCTATCAACTTATGATGATATCGCAGAGCTTTATTTGGTATCAGACATTTTGATTACGGATTATTCATCTGTATTCTTTGATTATGCCAACTTGCGTCGACCGATTCTCTTTTACACGTATGATCTGGAAAGTTATCGTGATACTTTACGTGGATTCTATATTGACATTGAAGAAGATGTGCCAGGTCCTTTATTGAAAACGACGGATGAAGTAATTTCCTCGATCAACAATATCGAAAAGCTCAACAAGACATATAAAGACAAATACGAAAACTTCTACAACAGATTCTGTGCATGGGACGATGGCAAAGCATCCGAAAAAGTCGTCAAGGATGTATTTGAGGTTAACTAATAATTATATAATTTAAATGACCGGTCTCAGGGGGATCGGTCTTTTAAATTATGTTAAAATCAGGATATACAAAATTTGCTTGCTAAAACTAACAGTGTTTATTAGATTGTGGGGGACTTTATAGTGGGTTTATTTTTAAAAATACTAACAGCGTTCATCTCCTCAGTTATGTTAGCTGTCATAATTAATATCATTTTTCCTCCTCCAAAGAATCCGAGTGTAGGTTCAGTGGTAGGAGATCCATCTAGTCTTGTATTCACTTTTTCTTTACCAGTGTTTTTAGTCATAGGCGTCCCTACCTCTTTATTGATCGAGTGGATCGTTAAAAAAATGCGATTAACTAAACTTATTTTTTTATACAAGATAGTAATGTACATAATAGCAGGAGGTTTAATTGGTGGTATCGTAATATTAATTTTTCCTTTAGGACTTTATACGTCTAGATATTTATTATATTTAACTGTTGGGAGCTCTCTATTGTATTACTTAGTACTTTCTGTAGTTTTAATCTTTAGAAAATACACAAAGAAAACAGAGAGAACGATTCTGAAATAAAGGAAAGACATCTCACTTCTGAAGAATTGCAAAACTATGAAACGGTAAAAACAGTAAAACGCCAATAACTACACTACAGTATAAAGACCACCAGTTTTAGATCCATCCTAAATTGGTGGTCTTTTCATGCTCCATTAATGTGTACCTGGCACCAAAATGAAACCCAAGTACCCAAAGGGTTTTCAGTAGGTGCCAGGCACCACTTTCAACCTCTTGAGCCCCAGCGCTTCCAAAAGTGCACCAGGCACCGATTAAAAAGCCACTTGTACCAACGACTTTGAATCGGTGCCTGGTACACAGTCTTCAAACTTCTACAAATTTCATGCAGGAGATATTGACTTTATAGTGAAATACTATAAAGTTTGGAATTCTATTCTAATGAAATATCAGGAAATAGAAGTGTGAGTTGTCCGCCCGATCTTCATCACGTTATTAGGCTTCACATAATCCAGGACAATCACCTGATTCTAAATAAATTCATAAATAACTGGAATTGGTTAAAACTTTTTCATCATTTTCCAGGTATTACATACAAAACCAAATAAAGAAGGAGGGGTCGACCAACTCGAAAACTAGATTAACAGAAATATAATTTCATACACTTATAGGGGGATATACGCTAAATGAAATTGAAGTTCAACGTAAAGCACTTCCTTATGTTTTTCTCATTCATTTTTATAGGAAGTCTCTTTTTTATGCCAACAACAACTAATGCCAATGATAATATTGTAAATCCGATTCAAACCTACACTTACAATGAGATGGTCAGAGATATCAAGCTATTGGCTGAAGAACATCCAGACCTGATCGAATACAGAGTGATCGGAAAAAGTGAATACGGACGTGATATTTATGCGGTTTCACTTGGAACAGGGAGATCGACTGTCTTCATCAACGGTTCCCACCATGCAAGAGAATGGCTCACCACAAACCTGAACATGTACATGATCGATCAGTACGCACAGGCTGCTAAAGCAAATCGTACGATTGACGGATATAAAGTTAGATCAATCCTGCGCAACACTACCATGTGGTTCGTACCCATGGTCAATCCCGATGGAGTCACCCTTCAACAAAGCGGTTTAAGCGCATTTCCATCAAGTACACATGCCGGTTTGATTAAAATGAACGAAGGCAGCAGGGACTTTACCCGCTGGAAAGCCAACGCTAAAGGTGTCGATCTGAACAGACAATATGACGCTGACTGGGCAAACATCAAGAACAACAGATCAGAACCTAGCTGGTCCAACCATAAAGGAAAAGCACCACATACCGCATCTGAGACCAAGGCAATCGTCAATTTTACTAAACAGATTGATCCGGAAATGGTAGTAGCTTACCATAGTGCAGGAAAAATCCTTTATTGGAATTTCCATCAAACTGGAAGTCGATATGACCGGGATCATAAATATGCGAAAAAAATCGGGTATTACACGGGGTACCGTTTGGTTTACCCTGGTCCAAATCCATCAGGTGGCGGGATGACAGACTGGTTCGTAAGTAAGTATAAACGACCTGCATTCACACCTGAAATCGGAAATTATCCTGGAAACCGTCATTTGCCAATCTCTGAGTTCAATGCAACCTGGCAGGAAAATAGATTAGTAGGTTTGTATACAGCGGAAGAGAGCTATAAACTATACTACGCCAAGCATAAAGACGACCCAGTAGAAGTAACGGTCAAGATTGATGGTGAAACGCAAAACTTTGATCAGCCAGCGATTTTAGAAAACTATAGGACCCTCGTTCCATTAAGAGGAGTCTTTGAAAAACTGGATGCGAACGTCTACTGGACGCAATCAACGCAGACGGTCCGCGTAACGAAGGACGATACTGAAGTCATTTTAAAAATCGGTTCGAAAACCGCAAAAGTCAACGGTGAAAAAGTCACACTGGATGTAGCGCCTAAACTCGTAAACTACCGCACATTGGTGCCCCTTCGCTTTGTAACGGAAGCCCTTGGTGCTCGTGTAACTTGGGACAGTGATACCCTGACTGCTTCAATCTTTACTGTACAAGATGAAGAGCCTGCTCCAGGTGATCCTGAGTACGTCGAAGTAGGAGATGATCGATATCGTGTGGCAACGGTCATCATAGATGGTGAAGAACAAGAATATGACTTCCCGGCCATTAGTAAAAACTATCGGACGATGATTCCGATCAGTCAAAGTATCGACCATTTCGATGCTGAAATCAGCTGGAATCATGAGGAGCAAATTACCACGATCACAAAAGGTGATACAACGATTGAATTGAAAATCGGTTCTAGAATCGCAACTGTCAATGGTGAAGAGTACGAACTCGATGCAGCAGCAGAAGTGATCAGTGGAAGAACGCTCGTACCACTTCGATTCGTATCCGACCATTTAGGTGCTGAAATCGCCGATTGGAATGAAGAAACATATACGGTTAAAATCAACACCCTTCAAGAAGAACCTCAAGTTGAGGAAGCAAGTAAAGAGTCTGAAGAACAATCAAACTCAGAAGAGAAAGCTGAAGAACCAGAAAACACAGTAGACCCTTCTGAAGAAGATTCTAGCTCTAAAACCGAAGAACAAGAAACGACAGAGGAAAATGCTAAGGAAGAGCCTGCAGAAGAAACTACTGAAGCAACAGAAGAAGGGACTACAGAAGACCAGTCCCCTGAAAAGCAAGAAGAAGGAACTCAAGAAGAAAATAATGAGGAACAATCTTCAACTGACTCTGATCAGTCCAGCGAATCAGAGGATCATAATGAAGAAAAACAAAGCAGCAACGATTCCGCCCCAAAACAAGACACAAATGAACAAGAAACGGAAAACAACTAAATCCGTAAAATATCCAATAACAGGAATCTGAATTAAAAAGCAACTCAAACATCACACTTTTAATGTTTGGGTTGCTTTTTCTTGATCTTCATTACAACAGAATTATATAAGGAATAACATTAAATAAGAAAAAAGGAAATAATTAGTATTTGTCGAAGGGGTTAAATAGAAAGGAGGGGATATAAAATGGATAGGTTTATTGGTGGGACTAATTGTTTTAATTGTGAAAAGGGAATTAAATTCGAAGCTAGTTTTACAGATTTAAACTTTGAATCAGTAAATTTAAAAGCACAGGCTATAGTGCTTGGAGCTGAATGGAAAGATAATAAAAAATATTTAAGATCTGCAGTAAAAGTAGAGTGTCCAGAATGCAACCATAATAATGTGTTTGTTTTTTTAAGAGCTGAAAATGAGATATATTTCACAACAATAAAAACTGAAGAAATACCTATTTTCGGTTAAGGTCTTTAAACTTTTAGGGCACAACTGGTTCAAAGAAACCACCACTTTAATGTCTTATAGTGGTGGCTTCTTTGTGGTTTAATTACCGTGTTTATCTCACCCTGAAATCTTCATTCATCGATCGTGCCATGAATACGGCGAATTGTTCCCGTGTGATATCTTCATTGGGACCGAACTTTGTTTCGGAGACTCCTGCTGCCACTCCTGCATTGTAAAGACTAGCAATGGACTCTTCGTACCATGCGCCGGATTTAACGTCTGTAAACGGATGAGAAGTTTCCACCGGGAATTGATAGATTCGTTGCAAAACAGCTGCCATCTGACTTCTCGTCAAAGTTGCATCCGGCTCAAAGGTTGTTTCCGTCACGCCATTGAACAATCCTGCTTCAACAGCTGCTGCAATTGCCTCATAGTACTTATGATCTTCCGGTACATCAGTGAATCCTGGGTCCGGGCTGTTACCGACTTCTACATTATTGGCGCGGTTCAACAGCAATACGGCTTGCCAACGCGTCAAGTTTTCTTTGAACCCAAAACGTTCATAACCCACGCCGAACAATAAGCTTTTTTCATACAAATAATAGATTTCATCTTCTGCGTACAACCCGACATCAATATCCTTGAACTTATAACTTAAGTAGCTCGAAGCCACATAGCCTACTATTCCATTACTTGTTTTTACAGGATACCAGACGAAATGGTTCTTATTATCTACTGTCTCTTCATACATAAATGGCCCCAGGATCGTCACTACCTCGTCTTTAGCCAAATAATTCAGAATATCACTATCTGTCGTTGGACGTTCCCTCAGTTTAAGATTATTTGAAGTCACCTTCACTTGCTGACCTGCTTCCAACGCATGCTTTGTTTTCGTAAAAGGTTCACCGAAACTATATTCCATCGTCACAAATTCGATATTGTCATCACTGCTAGGGTCGTAGTCGAAATCATCCCTCGTAAATGGAAGTTCTGCAAACGACACCAAACCATAGTCTTCGACAATCTTGATGATCTTTTCTTGATATGCCTCTGTATTCCGTTCACCTGTCGCCTGGACGATAGGGCTGTTGACTGGTTTTGTCCCATTGTATGCCATCAAAGCGAAATACCAATGTTCCAATACATCCCGGTCTCCTGTTCCAATCGTCGGCAAGTCATTTCTATCAAACATATAATCTAGTGTTTCAACGCCTGCACGGATGTTATATACGATATCATCTTTAAGGAGATCTTCGTCATACCCAGATTGATTCGTAATCTGCATCATTCCGATTCCGTTGTCATCTGTTATGATTACTTCACCAATTTCATCATAATGACGCCAGTTTCCACTTTCACCCTCTGCGACTGCTTTCACAATCTCTGGCGGAATGTCAAATTCCAACGCTGCTTCTGTCAAAAGACAATTAGCCGTGCTCAAGTCAGGGTTCACCCCATCCTCTTGCACATAATCACACTTCAAGGCAATATCGTCTGCCGCCCAAGCATCCCCGTTAAAAGCAAACACAAAACACCCAACAACCCAAACAACAAAAAGCCCCTTCACAAACAACTTCACGAACTAACACATCCCCCATAAAAGTTTTTACAAAATTCGAAAGGAATTACCATAATATACATCGAAACTATGGTAACACAGTTCTCTTAATCTACCAACTCATCCAAAAGATAGAAAAATATAGTGTCAAATTTCGCAATCGTCAAAAAACTTGGGAAAATCGTCATCATTTTACAACAAATATCGTGTGGTTTGAGCATCAATTTTCCCAATATCCACAATTTACCACGTATGGTATTCTTAAATTAATACATCGTTGGAGGGTTGTCATGGTCGAAGCGACGTTAGTAACCTCAGATTTCAGTGATCAACTGAATAGTTGGTATACATATGTACTTAATAGTGATGTCGATAAAGCTATTCAAATGAAACAAGATATGTCCAGGCAATTGAAGAATTTATCTTCACAAAACTCCCCGGTCTTCTTACATGCAAAATTGATCGAATTGAGTCATGCTCTCTTATTGAAAGATAAACAACATGCAGCTAAGCTGCTAGATGAACTTGCTCCATTCGAGCAGAAATTATGTGAGAAGCTGAAATTCTATTTTTATTTCTTTAATGGTCAATACGCATATCAAAACCAAGAATATGAAGTATCATTAAATGAATACCAAGCAGCAAAGGAATACATAGAAGAAATAGAGTCTGATTTTGAAATGGCAGAGTTTCATTATAAAATTGCTTCCAGTTACTACTTTTTGCATCATTCGCTCTTATCGATTTCTCATTTAGAGGAAGCGCAGGATCTTTATGATGCATCGATTGAACGGAATATCATCCGTAATGCAGACTGTGAAATGCTATTCGGATTGAACTATCTTGATATGAAACAATATGGTCTTGCTGAAGAGAAGTTCCATTCAGCTCTTATGTATTCGCAAAAGGTGAACGATTCACAGCTCCGTAATCGCGTCCTTCATAATTTAGGGTTCTTTTACGCGGAACAAGGCCATTCTGAAGCCGCTATAAGATATTTGAAACTACTCGTTCCTGATGACAATTATGAACATTCATTGAGGGCAATCTTCCTATTGTACCGCGAATATTGTCGCCTTGGAAACCACCAAGAGGCTGAGAGTTGCTTCAAAATCGGAATGAAACAGGTAATGGAGACCTCGAATACAGAATATGAGTATAAATTTCAACTATTAGATGTCATCTTAATTCAAAACAAGATCGAGGAAAAATTGTTCTTCGAAAGCATCCTGTACTTCGAAGACAACAAGTATTGGGAAGATGTTGAGGAATATTCCAAATTGGTTGCTCAAGTCTATAGTAAAGCTAATGCACATGAAAAAGCTGTACACTATTATGAATTAGCTTTCCAGGCTCGTAATACAATAAATCAAATGGAGGCGTTAAAATGAAAACCAAATTTTTAGTAACAACGCTTGCGGTCTCTGCGCTTTTCCTTGGAGCCATTGTGTATAGCGGAGGGACATACCTTGCATCTGAAAGAGGAGCGGTAGGAGACTCGGAATCTACTGAAGTCGCATCCGAGCGTGGTGCAGTAGGAGATTTCGAATCGGCTGATGTAGCGTCCGAACGAGGAGCAGTCGGGGACGGAGCAGTTCTCGCATCTGAAAGAGGAGCGGTAGGAGATTCGGAATCGACTGAAGTTGCCTCTGAACGAGGCGCAGTAGGGGATGGCGCTATGCTAGCTTCTGAACGCGGAGCAGTTGGTGATTCCTCAGAAAACGATCAAGCATAAATAAAAAATTCATGCCCTTGTATTGGTGTCCAAACCAATTCGAGGGCTAATTTTTTCACGTAAAAAGCACTGCCACTAAGACAGTGCCTTGATCTTCGTCATATACATCTCCTGAATCATATCGACAAAAGGTTCGACAAGATCCGGATCGAACTGGGTTCCAGCACATCTCCTCAATTCTTCAATCGCTTCTTCGAATGATTTCGTTGGTTGATAAGGTCGTTCTGTTGTCATTGCATCAAACGAATCGACAATACAGAGGATCCGAGCAAGCTTGGGAATCGAGTAACCTTTCAATCCATACGGATAGCCCTTGCCGTCAAAACGCTCATGATGCAGTTCGACAAGCGGAATCGTTTCTTCAAAACCTTCGATCGATTCGACCCAATCCTTGCCCCAGGTGACATGTTTCTTCATCATTTCCCATTCTTCGAGAGAAAGCTTCCCGTTTTTCGTCAAATATTCTCGCGGGATTTCAACTTTCCCAATATCATGGACAATCGCCCCTAACGCGAGAAGATCCAATTCTTTTTCCGATAAATCAAGACGCTTCCCGAACTCATATGCATAATCGAATACACGATTGGAATGGCGATAGGTCATCAAGTCTTTGGTAAGGAAAATGTTCACATGTTGTTTCGCAATCTGCATTTTATCTTCTAAAAACACGCGACTATCATAACGGTTTTCATCTTCATATCGTTTGATCATGTTCTTGCCTTTTCGTTTTGCGATATACATCGCCTGGTCTGTCTTATAGAGAAAATCCGAACTGGTACCTTCTTTATATTCGTAAACACCGCCGGAGAAAGACAAACAGCCGTAAGGTAGGACATCCACACCCTTATAAAACGTGTCATTCATCTTTTTCCGTAACGCATTCAGCCTTTGAAAGGCCAGTGACTCATTCATATTCGGCATCAGGATGACAAATTCTTCGCCACCATATCGCGCAACGATATCCTCTTCACGGCAATCTTTTCGAATCAACTCTCCCACGTGTTTGAGCAGATTATCGCCTTCCAAATGGCCAAACGTATCATTGAACTTCTTAAAATCATCCAAATCAATGATCGCCATACTGATTGGTTCACCGGATTGATTGGCTTCAGTAACTTTTTCATCCAGAAGTTCTTTGAAATAACCATGATTAAAAAGACCGGTCAAATAATCACGATTCGCTTTTTTCGATACAGTCTGATAAAGATTGAAATACTGCTTGAAAGCGATTGAGAGAAGAAAGCCCATTGTCGTGAATAATGCAAGTCCCACATAGACATTCACTTTGATCATGAAACAGAGAATTAGGGATAATACCAACGTGATCAAATAGCTAGATGATGCTTCCTTGATCACACCGCGGAATTCATTCATGACTCCCTTAGCAAGCAAAATGAAAAAATAACCACCAATGACAATCACATTGATCAAAAAATAAACCGAAGTCCCCGTGATATAAGGGAACAAGTTTTGGAGGGAGAGGATCCCTAATTCCCCGCCTAACGATTTGAAGGTGAGAAAAGATCCGATCAGCATCAGACTGTAATTTGAAAAATTGAATAGGTGTTTCCACCAAACGGCTTTACGTTGTAGAACCATAAATAAAATCGAAGCGATCAAGAGCACCTGGAGGGAAGCTTGCAATCCGAATAAAAACAAGCAACCGATATATACTGGAGAATCCATCGACAGGGAGTTTCCTTTCGGCGGCATGAGGATCGTATAAAATTCCAACAATAAGATTGCCCCCAGAAAAAGCAGCAAAACACCCCAGGGCAAAACGGGGCTGTAATTAGTAAACAAAATAATAGCTGTCAGAGAGCTCCCAAATACAACCACCCCAGAAAGATATAGATTTACAGGTTCTTTGATTTTATGTAAAAGGTCCATTAAAATCACGCTCGTTTTCTAGAAAAGTAAAGGAGAAGCGAATGCTCCTCCTTCGTTCGCTTTTTAGACAAGTCTGAATCCTGAAGTCAATGCAACAACAGCTGAACCGATAATGAATAAGTTCATAAGGACAGTCTTCACAGACATTCAATTCACCTCCTTTAAGTCGAGTGAACGACAGATGGCTTTCGTTTGATTGTCCGTGTCACCATCAGTTTCTGGATAAAAAGAAAAATCCCGATGTTCATGATGATGTCCCCAATACTGATGACTTGCTCTCTTGGATAAAACGCTGGTAATGCAATGACGTCACCGAGAAAACCGAGATACGTCCCATCCGTCAAAGCTGTATGTTTACCGTAATATCCTTCCTGCAAAGCCTCACCATAAACAGGGTCTAATGTTTGCGCTGCCTCCAGAGATACCGGCATTCTTCCATTATTTGCCGCCATGACGATGAAATTCAAGAACACACCAATCAGAATGAGCCAGACTCCAATTCCGTGGTGGCGATTCAACCACAAAAGAGCAAGACCAACAATATAAATTAAAGTGAATACGTAAGGACTCATCTTGCCGAAAATTTCAAACTTGTTTTGCAACAGGAAAATGAGCCACTGCGTCAACAACAAGACTGGAAAGATCCAGCCATATTTTATTTTCAAATGAGAAAATCCTTTTAGATTCCCTTTTCTTAAAAAGCCGATCAGAAGTGCTGCAAGGATGCCGTCATAGACCATCAAATGTGCTCCTTACTTATTTAATAGATTGCTCACTATCGTATATATCGACAGGAGAATACTAGGTTTAATAGGTAATTTTGACCAATGGATTCTTTTCCCATATAAAAACAGAGAATCAACATTGATCCTCTTTTCAAACCATTACGAGTGAATATCAACAAAGATATTCTAGAATAATAAAGAGTTTTCATTATTCGATATAGATATGTAAAAAACTAATATTACAACCTTATAGCTAGTCCAGGACTGAAAAATGTACTGTAGGTAATTACACCTAAGGTTTATGGAAATAAAAACCAAAATACTTCCATTTTCCGTGATTTAAGTACGAGCTTTACATCTTAATTACAAAAAATATTAAAAAATCCCTATTAATGACAGGGGGACCTTGCTATAATACATTTATTATCGACAAATTTTTTTATAATACACGGGGGATACATATGGAAGAAACGATAAGCTTAAAGGAAATATTTTCGACACTACAGAAACGACTGAAACTGATCCTGTTGATCACCTTAGTGGCAACTGCCATCAGCGGACTCGTCAGTTATTTTTTGTTGACGCCGATCTATCAATCTTCATCACAGATTCTAGTCAATCAAACAACTGAACAACAAACGGTTGATATAAACCAGGTACGTACAAATGTAGAAATGATCAATACATACCGCGTAATCATCAAAAGTCCGACGATCCTGGAACAGGTCATCAACGAGTTGGACCTGGATATGAGTGTTTCACAATTGACGAATAGCATAACCGTCAACAGTGAACAAAACTCACAAGTATTCTCGATCACAGTCCAACATCCGGAACCATCGACTGCAGTGGATATCGTTAACACGGTAGGAGCTACGTTCGATGATGAAATCAAAGACATCATGAATGTCAACAATGTAAGCATTCTTTCTAGTGCAGAAGTACCTGAAAATACATCACCGGTCAATCCAAAGCCTATTTTAAACATGGCGATTGCGTTCGTAGTCGGGTTGATGGCTGGAATTGGACTAGCATTCTTACTAGAATACCTAGATAACACCATTAAAACAGAACAAGATATTGAAAATCTTTTGGATCTGCCTGTTATCGGTGTGGTACCGGAGATGAATGAAGAACAGTTCCATCAGGCAAGAAGCCGTGTTTCAAAAGCACGGGTAGGGAGTGAAAGTTTTGAAGCGTAGACAAAATCAAGCCGTACGTGATTTTAAAGAGAGAAGTCTGATCACCCATTTCAATTCAAAGTCACCGATCTCTGAACAATACCGGACGATCCGTACGAATATCCAGTTTTCATCTGCTGATACAGAATACCGTACGATGATGGTCACTTCTTCAGGACCAGGGGAAGGGAAATCGACCACTACTGCTAACCTTGCTGTTGTACTAGCACAACAAGGAAAAAAAGTGCTGCTCATCGATGCGGATCTCAGGAAACCGACTGCACACTATACTTTCCGTGTTAGTAATGCACAAGGAATTACCAATGTATTGACCAAGCAAATCCAACTTTCAGAAGGATGTCGCAAAACAGAAGTTGAGAATCTCTCAGTACTGCCTAGCGGACCGATTCCGCCGAATCCAGCAGAATTGTTAGGTTCTAGAATGATGAAAGAAATGATAAAAGAAGCATTAGAGCAATATGATGTTGTTATGTTTGATACCCCGCCAGTACTTGCGGTGACGGACGCGCAGATCCTTGCAAACATTTGTGATGGTGTGGTACTCGTAGTTGGAAGCGGCGTAACTGAAAAAGAAGCAGCAGTGAAATCAAAGGAATTATTGGAAGCAGCGAAAGCGAAGCTGCTCGGGGTTGTTTTGAACAGAAAGAAAATGAAAAA
The DNA here is from genome assembly GCF_019720915.1 of Alkalihalobacillus sp. TS-13. Lineage (GTDB taxonomy): Bacteria > Bacillota > Bacilli > Bacillales > Fictibacillaceae > Pseudalkalibacillus. The sequence continues at coordinate 3,104,910 of NZ_JAHKSI010000001.1, read as the reverse complement.
GGGACAATACTATTACTACTATGGGTCTTAAATCATGAAAAATTTATGGTTGAACCTCTTGAAAACGAGTTTGAATGCGATAAAAACCTAAATGAGCGCAGTTAAATGGGTCAAAAAGCATAAAAAAAGACGGATTCTGCAATATCTGACATTCTTTGCTATTGATTCCAAATTTAGTTATGGTAAGATAACGAATGTAGCCATTTTTTAATTGGAATAAATAGTAATAGACTGAATAGATTACCAGAATAATACTTTAGTAGTAAATTGAAAGGGGTGTTGTTGATGATTGACATTCACTGTCACATATTGCCGGGCGTGGATGATGGAGCTGCGACTTTGGAGCATAGCATCGAAATGGCCAGGAAAGCAGTTGATGAAGGGATTACGACAATCATTGCGACACCTCATCATAATGCGCATTTTCAAAATAGCAGTTCTATGATTGAAAAAGATATAATCGATTTAAACCATGCATTTGAACAAGAAGGAATAAACCTTAAGATTTTGCCTGGACAAGAACCGCGAATCAATGCGGATCTGTTGAAACAATTGGAAAATCAAGAGGTTCTTACACTCTGTAATCAAAAGAAGTATGTACATATTGAGTTGCCTTCAAACCATATCCCGAAATATACACAATCCTTACTCTATGAAATCCAACTCCAGGGACTTACACCAATCATCGTACATCCTGAACGGAATATTGAAATCGTTGAAAATCCAGACATGCTTTTTGAGCTTGTGAATGATGGTGTTCTCACACAAGTTACAAGTAGTAGTTTGATAGGAAACTTCGGGAAAAACATCCAGAAGTTCTCTCGTCAATTGATCGAACATGAGTTGACGCACTTCATTGCCTCTGATGCTCATAATATTTCGAGTAGAGCGTTCCATTTGCGGGGGGCATATGAACAAGTTGAGAAGGATTTCGGAATCAAAGCACGTTATCAATTACAGGAAAATCCAATGTTGTTAGTCAATGGGGAAAAGATCATGTCGAACCCGCCACAACCAATCAAAAAGAAAAAGTTTCTAGGAATCTTTTAGAAAAACACAAAGAAACAAGCTATCATTCGGTGATGTCTCCTTGCCGATATCAACGGAGGCACTCGGCCGTGCTGTGGGTCCAGTCACCTTAGACACAGTTGTTGTCATTAGCATGGTGTGAGGTAAGGTTAGATGCCTTGATATATTTTATTATTTGAAATTAAATATAAAATTCGATGAATAGTCAGATTTATTAGGGTTAAAACAAATTAAAATTTTCAGTTCTTACTTTGAATAAGGACTATCAGAAATACGGTACGTCTTATTGAGTGTAAGATTATTCAGAATACAAGGAATGAACAAAAAACTTAAGTTGAATAAATAGGTTACACGATATTGTACATCGGAGAATTCCGGACTTTAATGGATTATTTAGGATGAATATCGATAAAAGAAAGATTGGAGATTAATTTTAAGAGATCAAAACTTAAAGATTATTTTTTTAATAGGATTAGAGGAGGTAGTATATGGGGGCAAGAGAATTTAAACAGTATTTCCAGAATGAAATTGTTAATCAAGGTCTCACGGATATTGGTCACTTTTATTTAAGGTTTAAAGGCTTAAGTGACTATATACTGGCTTTTATAGGGCTAATTATCACATTACCATTGATTGTTCTCTTTACCTTAATTATAAAACTAGAATCAAAAGGTCCTGCTTTTTTTCTTCAGGAAAGGGTTGGCCTTAACGGGAAAATATTTTATATTATAAAACTAAGATCCATGTATTTAGATGCTGAAAAAAATGGCGCGCAATGGGCATTAAAAAATGATTCGCGAGTAACTAAGGTTGGGTCTTTTATTAGAAAAACTAGAATTGATGAACTCCCTCAATTAATTAATATATTAAAAGGTGATATGAGTTTAATAGGCCCACGTCCTGAAAGACCAATTTTTATGAATAAATTTAACAAAGAAATACCTGGCTTTAATAAGAGGTTAGTAGTGAAGCCAGGATTAACAGGTTGGGCACAAGTTAATGGTGGTTATGAAATTACTCCGAAAGAAAAATTGAGATTTGATTTATTTTATATTAATAAAATATCTATATGGTTAGATTTACATATACTTGTAAAAACTATAAAAATTATTTTTACTGGGGAGGGTGCAAGGTAATTTATATAACAATACAACTAAAATTTAATTAATATACTTTCGTTAATTAAATTGGAATTTTTAAGGAGAAAGGTATATGAAAAATTTATCTTTAATAGGTCCAATCTCGCCTCCGATAAGTGGTCCAGGAGTTAAAAATAAATATTTAATAGAAGAACTTGAGAGAAATAATTATAAAGTTGATGAAATAAATACTTTAAACTGGAAAAAAAACATATTCAAGTTACTTAATATAATTATGAAAGATAAGAATAAAAAAGTGATTCTTGCTATTTCAAAAAAAGGAAGATTTATTTTTTTGCCATTTTTATATTTAAAAAAGAGAATCATTAAAGGTTTTGATTATATATTAATACCTGCGGGTGGAGCATTTTATAATGAAATTGTAGGTGTAAATAGCCTTTTTAAGAAAATCCTTATTAAGAGCTTAAAGCAAGCAAAATGTATATTAGTTGAGTCTCATAAATTAAAGAAAGAGTTGAACAGCCTAGGTTTAGATAATATAGAATATCTACCTAACTTTAAACCAATTAAGAGTATTAAAAGTATTGATACTAAAAATAGGTATAAAAAAACAATACCTACAAAATTTGTTTTTTTATCAAGAGTTAGAAGAATAAAAGGAATTGAAGTAGCATTGACCGCATTTTCAGAATTAATTTTGGAAAATCCTGAATTTAAAGATGTAATGACGTTTGACATTTATGGTCCAATAGAAAAAGGATATGAAACAGAGTTTTTGAACTTACTTAAAAAATATAATTTTGCTAGATATAAAGGAAAGGTTGAAATGAATGCTGTAGTAGATACATTAAAAAATTATGATGTTTTTTTATTTCCGACCTATAGTAAAACTGAGGGTTTTCCTGGTGTTTTAATTGATGCATTTAGTGCGGGTTTACCGGTTATCGCCACTGAAATATGTTCCAATGGAGAAATTGTGATTAATGGTGAAAATGGTTACTTAATCAAACCTAATAGTTCAGGTGATTTAAAAGATACATTAAAATTAATATGTAGAGAATTTAAAACACTCGAGGGAATTTCAAGAAATAATTTAGTTAAAGTAGAAAAGTATGATGTAGTTAACGCAGTAAAAATTGTATTAAAATCATTAAAATAAATAGCTAAAGATATAGGTGATCGAAATGAAAAAAAATGTGGTCTTATTATATTCATATGGATTAAAGAATGGGGGAGATATGGCTATTACATTAGGGGCAATAGATTTATTAAAGAATATGGATGTGAATTTAAAAGTATATTCATTGTTTGATAAATCTCATCCCCAATATCAACAAAGTAATAATTTTTTAAAAAATATCCATCCTGATATTGAGATTATTGAATCCCCTTTTACTCTTAATAGAGAAGGTAATATGTCTCAAAAAATTAAAACGTATTTTAATGGCATAAGGATTATTAGTGGGCTTAAAAAGGTACAACTTGAAATTGATATTAAAAAAAGTGATTTTGTTTTTTTTAATGGAGGGAATCTTTTTAGAGCATCTAGTGTAACTGATTATTTAAGATTATCTGCTCTAATGTATCCATTAAGACTTGCCCAAAAACACAATGTTCCGTATTATATTTTGCCCCAATCAGCAGCTAAAATAGATTGGATTGGGAAATTATTAATGGGATCTCCAATTAATAGTGCAAATAAAATATGGGTAAGGGAAAATATTAGTTTCGATTATTTAAATAAGTTATTTCCCAAGGCTAATATTGATAAAAATATCGATTTAGCTTTTAACATAAAAGAAAATTCGGGGCATATAAAAGATGAATATAACTTTACTAAGAAGAAGTGTGTTGCTATTACACTTAGAAACCAGACAATTGGGGATCTCGAAGAATTAGAAGAAAATAAAAATAAAAAGATTTTATATGTATTTAAAAAAGTAATCAATAACTTAATTGAAAAAAATCACCATATTTTATTAGTAGTACAGACTAAAAAAGATTTAAAAATTTCAGAAAGGCTTTTAAAGGAATTTAAGTCTGATGTGCAGTTAATTGAAGAGTATAATCCTTTTAAATTATTAAATATATATAATAAATGTGAATTAATAATAGGCATGAGATTACATTCAATAATTTTAGCAATATCCGCTGGAATTCCGGCTATAGGTTTTTTTGATAAAAGTTGGGGTTTTAAAAACCCTGGTATAATGGAAAAATTTGAGATGGAGTATTATTTCATTGAAAATGATCATCACGAAATAATAAAAACTATGGACAGAATCTTAAATATTGACAATTTGGACCATAAGAAAAAAATTCTAAAAATAATTACACAAGAAAAGGAAAACATAGTGGCTCAGTTGTCAAATGAATAATAATGTCACTTAACTGTTTAGCTATTCTGTCCTATTGAACTAATTTGCAAATTTTCAACAAAAAGGACGAAGGATTTTGAAAAGAATTACAAACCTCCAAAATTATATTAATCAATTGGGTAGAATGCATATTATCCAAATCTATTACAGAATAAAGAAGTTAACTTATACACAATTAGTTAATAAATATTTAAAAAAGTATATTTATAAAACAAATAATTCAAATTATAACCTTAAAAGTTCAATAACATATTTTAGAGATATAAAAGAATATGATTCACCTTTAAAAGGTGAAAACTGTTATATAAAAAAAGTGATAGATGAATCTGAAGAAATACTAAATGGAAGATTTACTTTCTTAAATAAGCGAATCGTTCTTTCCAACGAAAAAATAAATTGGTCAAATATTAAAACTGCTTCATCTCTATGGATGTTTCAATTAAATTACTTTGAATTCTTATATAAACTTGTAGATGCCTATAATTATTCAAAGGATATTAAGTATATTAAAAGATGCGAATCATTAATTCAACATTGGATTGACAATACAAATATCGGGGATAAAAATGCTTGGGAACCCTATACTATTTCCATGAGAATAGTAAATTGGATTTATTTTTGGAAAACTGCAACAAGTAATAATTTGGTATCTGAAACATTTAAAGAAAAATTCATAAATTCCTTACAATTACAAACTCATTACCTTGAAAAAAATCTTGAAAAGGATTTATTAAATAATCATTATACTTCAAACGGAAAAGCTTTATTTTTCATGGGAATTTTGTTTCCTAATTTAGATGAAAATAAAAAATGGTTTAATAAGGGTCTAAATATATTAGAATATCAACTCTTAAGAGAAATTAAAGATGATGGATCTCATTACGAAAACTCAACAAGTTACCAATTACAAGTTTTAAAAGATTATATAGAAGTACTTGTATTATGTAATTACAAACAAGTGACACTTCCAAAAGTTTTTCCACAAAAAATTGAGAGTATGGCGGAGTTTACATTATCTATAACTAAACCAAATAATGAATTGCCAATGTTAAATGATTCAACCAGTTACTATCCAATAAACGTATTAGAAATATTTTCTGTATGTGCTGTTTTATTTAAAAGGGGAGATTTTAAGTTTTTAGGTCAAAAAATCTATCCATTATATTTATTACATTTATTGGGTAAAGACAGTGTAGAGGAATTTGATTTATTAATACCTAAGATGCCTACAGTTCTTTCTATTTTAAATAAAAACAGTGGTTATGTGGTTTTAAGAGATGGTTGGACCCAAAAGTCAAATTATCTTTTATTTGATGGCGGCCAGATTGGTCCAAGACACTGTTGTGGGCACGCACATGCAGATAACTTAAGTATTGAATTGTATGCAAAAGGTGAAAATATCTTTATAGATCCAGGCACTTTTGAATATGGTGATACAGAAACTAGAAATTATTATAGAAGTACCTCTGCCCATAATACGTTATCGATAAATAATTTAAATCAATCTACTTTTTGGGGCGCATTTAGAGTTGGTAAGATTGCACAAACGCAAGAATTAACAACTTCACTATATAAAAACAAACAAAAATGCAGTGCATATCATAATGGATATAAAAGATTAAAACAATCTCCCTACCACTATAGGGATATTACATGGGATAAAAAAGATTCATATATTATTAAGGATACTGTTAAGTGTAAAGGGACAATTGACGCAAAGCTTCATTTTCAAACAAGTGAAAGTTGTTTGAAAGTAAAAGTGGATAATGAAAAATCTAAATGTATACTTTACTATAAAAATGGAGTAGTAGTAGAAATGAGTTTTTATACAAACTCAGATATTTATATTGACAGCTTAATTGGGAGAGTTTCGTATGATTGGAACAAAGAAATTAAAGCCTATAAGATTGAGATTAGCTTTTCGGTAACTAATTTTGATACAGTGACAACTTCTATTGAAATTGATAGTAAATAGAAGTTTTTTATTTTTAAGTTAATTATGGGGGTACAAAATAAAATGGAAGAAAAAAAAGTATTGTTAATAACACAATATTTTCCACCTGATATTACAGCGGCTGCTTTTAGATTAGTAGATATGTATGAAGCTTTAAATCGTGAAAATTTTAAAGTTACAGTAATAACCTCTTTACCTCAAAAAGCACAATTAGAAGAAATTCAAGAGGACACTAATGTGTTCAGAGTTAAACTTAAAAAAATAAAACAAAAAAGAAAAATATTTTATATTTTTAATTATTTACAGTTTATGATTAAAGTTCTGTATATCGGGATTTTCACCTTAAAAAAAGAAAAATTTGATTACATAATAGTTACTTCACCGCCAATTTTTGTTGGACTTGCAGGAATCATAATTTCAAAAATAAGAAATATTGTATTGATTTCAGATATTAGAGACCTGTGGCCAGAAAGTATATTAGTAAATGGTATATTAAAGAAAAGTAGTGTTATATATAAAATATTCAAAAAAATGGAAATACTATTATATAACTATTCTAATAAAATCACTTGTGTTTCCAAAGAGATGAAAAAGTATATAACAAAACAAGAAATAAATGATGAAAAAATTTCTGTTTTATACAATGGAGTTAGTGAAAAGTATATAAATTATCATAACAAGTTATTTTACACTAAATCTTTTTCTGAAAATTCAACATTTAAAATAATGTATGCAGGAAATATAGGGATATATCAAAATTTAGACATGATTATTCAGTTAAATCAATACCTATTTAATAAAAACGAAAAACAAAAATATGAATTTGTTTTAATAGGGGAAGGAATAGAAAGAAAGAGCTTGGAAGAAAAAGCAAGAAAATTAGGGATGTCAAATGTTAAATTCCTGGGACCCAAGACAAAAGAGGATGTAATAAGTTTGTTAAATAACGCAGATGCATTATTTTTGCCATTAGTTGAGGATAAAATTTTAGAAAAGACGATCCCGTCCAAATTATTTGATTATTTACTGCATAATAAACCAATTATTACAAACATCAGTGGCGAAGGTAAAGAAATACTTGACAAACTTCAGATAGGGATTTACTTCAAGGCATCTTCGGTAGAAAACTTATATAAAGCTTTAAATTATTTAAATAGTAATTATAATCTATTAGAATCAAATGCAAGGGAAAATAACCATTATGTTAAGAATAACTACAATAGGATTAAATCATTTCGTGAATTTTGTAAAACATTAAATTAAGTATCGGAGAATAATATGGTCAGTTTACAATATTATAAGAAAATCGAAAAACTTACTTTTTTAGTATTAATCCTTTTTGTGTTCTCCTTATCTTGGGAATCTGTATTTGCTATCCCTTTTTTAGGTGCTATTTCAAGTTTATTTGGGGGATTCTTATTTTTTATTGCAATTTTTTATTTATTATTTAGAGACTATATTTATAAACCTTCACCATTATTTGTACTTGTAGCTATATTTTTTATTTGGGGAAGTATTAGTTTAGTTTGGTCAACGAACCAAGTGGTTACACTTAATAGAATTTTTACAAATTTACAATTATTTATAATGTGTTTTTTAATGTTTCAACTAATTAATAACTCAAAAAACATAACTATTTTATTTCAATCTTATATATTAGGTGGATACATTGTATTCATTGGTGTTTTATATAATTTTTTAAGTGGTAATTCGTTTACACAGACTGTAGAGAGGTTTGTTATAGGAACTATTGATCCAAATGAATTATGCTTAACGGTTATTCTAGGGGTTCCCTTATCAAGCTATTTATTGAGCTATATAAATAGTAGATTTATGAATATTTTAAATAGATTTTATCCATTGTTCGCTACTCTTATTGTATTTTTTACTGGCTCTAGAACCGGGTTAGTATTGCTATTTATTTCATTAATTTACGTTTTTTTTCTTTCCGAAACTAGTAAAAAATTTAAAATAATAAAAGTATCTTGTATCTTGGTGATTCTTCTGATTATTTTTACAGTTTTAAAGGATTCCATAATTTTGTCACTTCCTAATATGCAAAGATTCTTTATGATTGAACAAGAAATTAATAGCGGGCAATTTGGCAACAGAGAGTATATTTGGAAGGGTGGAATAGATTTATTTTTAAAAAATCCGATGTTAGGAATAGGCGTAGGAACCTTTAGCTTTGAAATAAAAGACTATATTGGAGAAATGAAAGTAGCCCACAATACTTTTTTATCAATATTGGTTGAGCAGGGGATAATTGGTTTCAGTATTTATTTGTCTATTTTTCTCGGTATTTTCATTAGCAGCACTAAACTTCTAAAGGAAAATATGTTCTTAGTATGGGTGATTACAATAATTATTTTAATGGGTACGTTTACTTTAACATTCGAACATAGGAAAATATTATGGGTTACTATACTTTTCCTAATTGTATTTATTAAAGTAAAAAGGTCTGATATAGGTTGAAAAGGATTTCAGTAAATAAATTCTCAAAGATATTTTTAAGTAATGTTTTTAATCAATTATCTACTTTTTTTATTATGACAATTTCAATAAAAATTCTTAGTGTCTCACAATACGCATCATTTTCGTTGTATATATCTTTAATATTAATAACCTCGACTATATTAAATTCAGGTTTGAATGTTTCTTTTATAAAAAAGTATACAGAATTTAAACGAGTTGAAGATAAGATAAAACTTGAAAAAACAATCTTAACTTTTAACATAATTTTATTAATTATAATGATTATATTGTTCCTGCCTGTGTCTATTATATTTAAAGAGTTAATCCCAATGTTTAATATTGAGGGTGGATCTGTATATTTTTCACTATTATGCGGAGCTGTATTTAATTTATGGAACATGTTTAGATATATAGAACAAGCAAAAGGGAAGTATGAATCATTCGCTTTGATAACGAGTATATATTCTTTAAGTAAAATAATATTTTTTTCTTTATTTTGGTGGTATGACCTTATTACTATAAATAATTTAATCGGTTCTATATATTTTTATCCCTTTATAATCCTAATGCTATTTAATTTAGTAAGGGTAATAGGGGATAACGATTATAAAAAGTATAAAATTAAAATAAGAGAGATCCTTTATTTTTTAAAAATTATGGTGAAATATGCAAGGTGGGTTTCGTTATCGAATGTTGCTTTCCTTTTGATATCTAGATCTCCACAATTTTTTTTAGCGAATTATTCAAGCGATAAAGATGTTGCAATGTATGGAGTTGCTCTAACGTTTATTTCCGTATTTTCACTTTTTAATAATTCACTTAGGACTATTATTTTACCTGAAGTAACATTAATGAATATTAAAAATATTAGCGATTACACTAGATTTTCCAAATTAATTTCATCAAAGAAGAAATTATATTTCATTATATGTACTGTATTTATTTTAGGTATATCAATTTTTCAAGCGATTTTTTTGGAGAATATATATGTTGATTCGATATTTATATTTCTAATTATGGCCATTGGCCAGGTTATAATTATCTATATAGGAATATTAAATACCGCAATTCACTCTATAGGTCTTCCTAATATAGACGCTATTAATAACGTATTAAGATTATTATTTGTATTAACCTTTTTGATAATGTTACCAAAATCTGTTTATGTTGTATCCTTCATTTATGTTTTTATCACACTTTTAGGTGAGGTCCAATTAAATAGATTACTAATAAGAGAACTAAAAAGGAGGTAAGGATGAAGTTAAATCTTTTGTTTATTATAAATAGCTTTTCAATTGCAGGTGCAGAAAAACTGGTTTATGCATTATCTAAAAATATCGATAAAAACTTATTTAATATATATATATGTAGTATTGGTCTATCTAAAAATGAGAATGAAAATAACTTAAGAAAAGAATTAGAAGAAAAACATGGTATTAAAACATTCTGTTTAGAAAAAAAGAAAAATAAGAATAGGCTAAATGCCATCATTAAGTTAAGAAAGTTTATTAAGAATAATAAAATAGATATTGTACACTCTCATTGTCCGAGTCCAGATTTTTATGGATTAATTTCAAGCCTAGGCCTTATTAAAGCAAGGTTTACGACCATTCATTCAACTTCGGGATATAGTAAGAATAGAATGAAAATATTCTCTATTTTTTTTACTAATATAGTTTGTATTTCTGATATGGTTAAATCTTATAGTTTAAATGTATTAAAATTGTCAGAGAAGAAAATGGTTGTAATAAAAAATGGGATTGATTTAACTCCTTTTCTAAAAGAGAAAAAAATCGTTAGAGAGAAAAATAATAATAAAATAAAAATAATAAGTGTAGGGAGAGTCGTTAATGCAAAAGGGTATGAATACCTAATTAACTCACTGGAGAAATTAAAAGATATTAATAAAAATATCCACCTTACTATAATTGGAGAAACTAGTGCCGATAAAAATTTATACCATAATTTATTAAATTTAATAAAAAATAAAGGATTATCTGATAATGTAGAATTTTTGGGAGTAAGGGATGATGTTCCAAAGTTATTACTATCTTCAGATATTTTTGTTTCATCCTCAATTGTAGAAGGGTTTGCTTTAGCGACTATTGAAGCTGCAGCAGCAGGGTTACCTATAGTTGCAACTGATGTTGGCAGTATTAGAGAGTTGATAGATAAAGATTCAGGAATTGTTGTAAATTCTAGAGATACGGTAGCTTTATCTAATGGAATATTAAAATTAATACAAAAGCCAATTTGGGCTCGTCTTTTAGGTGAAAATGTAAAAAAAATATCTATTAATTTGTTTTCAATTAAGTCAACTGTAATATCTCATGAAGCATTATACAAAAGTAAAATACGCTAATTAGAGCAAATTCAAATTAATAAATTTAATAAGGGGTTTTAAAAATGGAAAAAATATGTGTGGTTGGACTAGGTTATATTGGACTCCCTACGGCTGCTATGTTTGCCAAAACCGGTTATGAAGTTGTAGGAGTAGATATAAATGAGAATGTTATTAATCTCCTAAATAATGGTGAAATTCAAATTAAAGAAGTTGGACTGGATGATTTAGTTAAAAAAGTCGTTCGAGAAGGTAGGTTAAGAGGATCTATTACTCCTGAAACAGCAGATTTATTTATAATTGCTGTTCCAACTCCAAACTATTCGAATCATACTGCTAATCTTGAATATGTTAAGGCTGCAATAAAAAATATTTTACCATATCTTAAGGAGGGGAATACTGTAATAGTTGAATCAACAATTCCTCCTAGAACTATTGATGATATTATTGCACCAATTATTAGCATTGATGGTTGGAATGTAGGTGAAGATATTTTCTTGGCCCATTGTCCAGAAAGGGTATTACCTGGGCGTATTTTAATTGAATTAGTAGAAAATACACGAATTGTTGGCGGCATTAATGAAATATCTTCTATAAAGGCTGCACAGAAATATAGTTCTTTTGTAACTGGGGAGATCATTAAAACAAGTGCGGTTACTGCCGAAATGTCAAAATTGATGGAAAATACCTATCGTGACGTTAATATTGCTTTGGCAAATGAACTTGCTAAAATATCCGACAAACTTGGAATAAATACCTTAGAAGTAATAGATATAGCCAATCATCATCCAAGAGTTAACTTGCACCAACCAGGACCTGGAGTTGGTGGTCATTGTTTGGCTGTTGATCCATATTTTATTATTGAAAAAGCACCTAATGAATCACCATTAATAAATAATGCAAGAAGAATTAATAATTCAATGCCAGAGTTTGTTGTAGATCATATCGAAAAAATAGTTGAGAAGAAAGGGAAGATTGCCGTATTTGGTTTAACTTATAAGGGGAATATTGATGATGTACGTGAAAGTCCAGCATTGGATGTAATAGGTTTATTACAAAAAAAGAATTTCGATTTATCAATTTATGATCCCTATATTAGACAAGAACAAGTAAGATTTACACTTTCTACCTTCGATGAAGCTATTCATAATGCAGATTGTATATTAATATTAACCGATCATAGCAAGTTTAAAGGGTTAGATGAGGTGAAAATCCATACAAAAATGAGAACCCCAATAATTTTTGATACCAAAAATCATGTACAAATAAATAGTGAATCTATTAAATATTATAATTACGGTAATTTATATAAGATGTCTAAGAAAAGCTTAGTGGTTACAACATAATTTATTTTTATTTAGTTTTTTAACTAGCAAGCTAAGTTTAAGACAAAAAGTATTTATAGAACTCATTTTTAATAAAGATATATTTATTATGGTAATATCAGTTCCTAAATCAAATGTACTAGTATAATTAGTAACAGATTTTTAGAACTAAAGAGAAGATGGACAATGGAGTGAGGAAGAAGTGGAAATATTAGTAACTGGTGGGTCAGGTTATATAGGCAGCCATACGTGTATAGAACTATTAAATGCTGGTTTTGAAGTAATTGTGGTTGATAACTTTTGTAATAGTAATAGACAAGCATTGGAACGTGTTAGGAAAATAACAGGAAAAAAACTAAAGATATATGAAATTGACCTATTAGATAGGGAAGGTCTTTGTGACGTCTTTTATCATAATAGTGTTAAGGGTGTGATACATTTTGCTGGATTTAAGGCGGTCGGAGAGTCTGTTCAAAAACCTCTTCACTATTACAATAATAACTTAGGTAGCACTATTACACTTTGTGAAGTAATGCAGGAGTTTGGTGTGAAAAAAATGGTATTTAGTTCATCAGCAACTGTATATGGTCCAACAGAAACTGTTCCTCTAAAGGAAGAAATCCCACTTGAAGCAACCAATCCCTATGGTAGAACTAAGCTAATATTAGAGCAGATTTTACAAGATATTCACGTAGCGGATAATGAGTGGAGTACTACATTTCTACGATACTTTAATCCGGTTGGTGCACACGAGAGCGGTTTGATTGGGGAGGATCCGAATGGTATACCTAACAATTTGACTCCGTATATCACTCAAGTAGCGATAGGAAAATTAAATAAACTGAGTGTATTTGGAAATGATTATCCTACACATGATGGAACGGGTGTACGTGACTATATTCATGTGATGGATTTGGCAGTTGGACATCTTAAAGCCTTGGATCAAGTGTTAACTAACAATGGTGTTAATGTATACAATCTTGGTACTGGACAGGGTTATAGTGTTTTGGAAGTTATTAGAACTTTTGAGGAAGTAACCGGCATACCTATCCCATTTGAAATTACTGGCCGACGACCAGGAGATATTGCAATTAGTTATGCTGACCCAACAAAGGCAAGACTAGAACTTGGTTGGCATGCTCAAAAAGGTTTAGAAGACATGCTTCGAGATGCATGGCGATGGCAAGAAATGAATAAAGAAGGATACTTGTCCAAAGATAGATTAATACCCTGATAGTATTTTAATGGTAACCAGTGTAAATTACGTTCCTTAATTATTTAGCAAATAAAAAGCCCTCTAACATAAGTAATAAACTGTATCCCGTATAAAAGACATTATAAAAAAGTCCCTTATACGTGAAGATTTTGTGTTACTCACACAAAAAACGGTTTTTAAAAATAAAAAGATAGGGAACGTAGAGAATATTTATAACGAACGAAAAGGAAATAACTAGATAATAATCTAAATGTGTATTGGTTTTTCACTTAAGGAAAACCTAGAAGGTTCTATGGATATCTTTATCGATTACTTTTTTATTTGGTAAGTCCAACAGTTTCTTGTTGAAAATCTCTTAACAGTTTGATGGTCTTTTTCTTTTTAATTCCAAAGAACGCTATTTCTATTATTGCGCCTTTCACACGATCAAAATATACTCCGTTCTATACGGGCTTGATTTTCAACTTCGAGTATTCGCTCTATGAATGTATGGTATGGTATATTATTTTTAGAAGCTTCTTCAGTAAGGATTCTCCATTCAGATTGAATGGTGGATAATTTGAGCGATTCACAATATGTATCAATAGCTTGATTCATTTTCTATCGCTCTCCTTCTTGAAGGAATTGGTCGTAAAAGCTTAGTGATCATGAGTGGTATGACTTCACCATCAATCTGGTAATGGCCAGCTTCTTTCCAATCGACTTGCATCTGTTCTCCAGGTTCTGTTTCATACCGTCGGGTATGACTTTCTTTAAAGACCTTACGATAGGGCTGTACAAACTCTTTCAATATCGTACTGCCACCTGAATAACCTCTTTGTTTAATCTCCTGAATGAGCTTTTCACAATTGAATACATAGTCTTCTTGAATTCGCTTAAGCAGGTAATCTTTATATGGATCTAACTTGGATTCTCTTTTTGAACGTTTCTGTACATGATTTTTCTCCCGTTCACTTAACGCTCTCACAGTATGTCTATGCATCCCCAACATCTCCGCAATATCTGTTTGAGACATACCTCGTTCCAATAATTCTTTCACTTTTCGTTGCTCTCCCTCCAACTTCATGAATTAAATCTCCTCCCCTGTGTTTTGCAATAGAAAAGTACAGAATAATGCAATGGAAAGTACAGAGTGTTGCCACCCAATTCGGTCATGACTTTGACAATGCATTCGTTAGTCGAAAACTTTGACCATGAAATGAAAGTATATGTGCGTGGTGAATCAAGCGATCCACCAACGCTGCTGTTAATCTGGAATCTGTGAAGATGTTATCAACGGTGGTAAAATCCTCAATAACAACGGTACCAAATTCCCCACTAATAACGGATAATCATTCTATATAACATAGTAGACATGGAGTGTAGGATGATGGTTCAGACAGGGGAATTTTTTATGATTAGAGAACTGTATCAAAAAGGGTGGTCAATAACGGCGATTTCAGACGAAACCGGCTTTGATCCCAAAACAATACGAAAATACATAAAGACAGATGAACTACCTAGAAGGAAGCAAACCACTACAAAGAAGGAAAGTAAATTAGAGCCTTATAAAGAGTACCTCAAAACAAGAGTTCAAGAAGGAACAACAAACTGTTCAGTCTTATTTGATGAGATTGAGGCGATGGGCTACAAAGGGAAAATGACTATACTCAGGGATTTTGTAAGGCCCTTCCGAACAAGCCCTAAAAAGCAGGCCACAGTTCGGTATGAAACGGCTCCTGGAAAACAAGCACAAATGGATTGGGGACACATCGGTAAGTATGAAGTAGATGGAAATTTGAATGAGATATATGCTTTCACGATGGTCTTAAGCTATTCACGTATGAAGTACATAGAGTTCACTGACAGTATGGATTTAGAAACGTTAATGAAGTGCCATATGAATGCTTTTGCTTATTTCAATGGTGTACCTGAACAAATACTCTATGACAATATGAAAACAGCTGTAATTAAACACAGTCCAGTAGAGATTCGGTTTAATCAAAAGTTTGAAGAGTTCCTGGCTTATTACGGAATTTCACCAAAGGCTTGTAAGCCTTACAGACCACAAACCAAAGGGAAAGTAGAAAACGTAGTAGGTTATGTTAAGAAGAATTTTCTCCAGCGTAGACATTCTAAGACATTAGCTGGCTTAAATAAAGAAGTACGAACATGGTTGGATCAAACGGCTAACCGTAAGGTTCACCAAACAACCCAAGCAACACCAGAAGCTCGTTTCCAACATGAACAAAAATACTTAGCAAAATCGAACTGTAAACCTTTATTCCCTATAAACCACTGGGAAGTACGTTCTGTTAGTAAAGATTGCTTTATTCCTATCAAGGGAACCGATACTCCATACCTTTCCGGTACGTAGGACAAGAAGTAAAAATTAAAGAAACACTTAATCATCACTTAGAAGTCTATGATGTCCACGAGTGTATAGCTAGACACCCGATTATGGTAGGAAAAGCGAAAGAGCATATTCATTTGGAACATTATAAAGGACTGCAAACGACCCCTGTTGGTTTGCCGACCCACAGCCGTTTCCAGTCCCCAGAAATTGAAGTAGAACAACGTTCACTTCAAATCTATGATCAACTGGAAGGCGGTGACCTAACATGAACACCGAACTCCTAGTTGAACGTTTAAAGCAATTAGGTTGGTCTTATACCGCGGACCAACCAGATGGTCTCTTAGAAGATTCATCTAAAAATAATGTATCATATTCCGAGTTTCTATACACGCTTTTGTCTAAGGAAATTGAATATAAGGAAGCAATTGAATTAGAAAAGCGCATTAAAAAGTCTAGGCTGCCTTATGTCAAAACGATCCATGATTTTGATTTTTCCTTTCAACCTAGCTTAGATCAAAAACGTATCAATGAAGCTCTAACAGGAAGATATATTCATCATGGAGAAAACATCATCCTTTTAGGACCGCCAGGTGTTGGTAAAACATACTTAGCTATATCAATGGCTTTTGAAGCGTTGACACAAGGACATACTGCACTGTTTATCACTGCAAATGATTTTATATCTGAGTGCCGGAAAGCTAATAAGGAAGGGCTTATCCAACGAATCATTAAACGTTATTGTCGACCTGATATTCTCATTATGGATGAGATCGGCTACTTTTCATTTGACGAACTAAGTGCTCCTACCTTGTTTCAAATTATTTCTAAACGTTACGAACAGGGTGCCATGATTCTTACTTCAAACAAATCATATGTGGAATGGGGAAAGATCTTTGGCGACGATGTATTGGCCACAGCAATGTTGGACCGCATCGTTCATCATTCCACTACGTTTAATATCAAGGGAGATTCTTATCGGTTAAGGGAAAAGAAAAAAGCAGGCCTTCAGCCAGCTAATATTCGCTAATAATAGGGAATTTGTTTTCGTTGAAATTAGGGTATTTTAAACCGTTATTGACATAAATCTTCTGCTTAATGAATCGTTTTCGTGTGTCGATCGATGGTTTGGCATAGAGATATTTACTGGCCTGGTTCGATTCTTTGATCGTTTGCAGAGCGAGCAGTGCTTCAATAGTCGATTCTGCACCGGAATTCAGATTCAATTCACCTGTATCCCCATTCAATCAATCCGTCATAGCCTCTTCCTGTTTCTGGCTCATACATGGCAAAATCAGCATCGTTGTTTCCGGTGAACCAGGAACCTGCCAGACCTGCGTACTTTGCATATGTTTGACCCATTGGTTGCTTGATAGATTTCCATGAATCCCTGGATGAGCATATTGACGCCATAAGCGAAAATTGCAAGAACTTTGCAACTATCAGGAAATCGTAAGCGTAAAATAACCCCCATCTATTTATAGGTGGGAGTTATTTTACGCTTACTTTCAATCTTGGCAAATGCTAATGAAGTTGAAGATAGAATAATTAGCGCTACTAAACAACCACTAAAGAAGAAACTGATTCCAGGTATTAGTATAACTAGGTAATAAATAGTCACAAAGCCAAAAATGATAAACAAATTAGAAACAGGATTATAAATCATAATTAGGAATGAATTTTTGAATAAAGTTAGATTAGTTTGATTAAAATGAACATAGCCTGCTGCAAAGTAACAAATAGTAAGTAGGAATAGACAAGTTACGATAAGCATTGGGAAGAAAATCATCTGAATCAAACTATGATTTACCGATTGTAACAAAAGGAAATTAATATAAATGAGAGATGAAATAAGTAAAATAATTAACCCGATTTTATTAGAACGGAAAAACTCTTCTTTATAATATATCCAAAAAGTTTTAAAAACTGGAGGGTTATTTTTTAAAAGAAATTGTCTAAGGGTTGCAAACATCGCAATTGTAGATGGAAAGAAGCCGAAAATACCTAGTCCTAATAAGGAAAAAAATATCCACAAAAAATTAATATAAGCAAGCCTAGCAAACCAATTACACATATTATAAATTGTTCCTGAAAGTAACCCTAACTGCATACTAACCCCTCTTTTTTAAAAAATAGTTAAATCTACAATTATAAAATTTCATCTTTACAATAATATAACATGATTTTTTTATTTAATTGTCAAGTTTTTAAAGTGGTAAAAATCTTCTCGAAAAAGTAAAGAAAATACATTAAATATAGCGCTTTCTAAAAATATAATGATAATTAAATAAGATTTGTGTTGAGAGTTGCTGTGATGAATTTGAAGTTATTATTTATTGTAAATAAAATAAAAACAAGGAGTGTTAAGTTATGTTATATCCTATAAATACAGATACTAGAGGGATAATAGATCTAAATGGTATTTGGGATTTTAAATTAGATCATGGAACTGGATTATTAGATGAATGGTACTCTTCTAAACTTCAAGATACTGAAAGTATGGCTGTGCCGGCTTCGTATAATGATATCGGCGTAAGGAGTGAAATCAAAAACCATATTGGTTGGGTTTGGTATGAAAGAGAATTTGCTATTCCGTCATATTTAAAAAATGAACGAATTGTCATCCGCTTTGGTTCGGCGACCCATGTAGCTAAGGTTTTCATTAATGGGAAAACTGTTATGGAACATAAAGGTGGTTTTTTACCTTTTGAAGCAGAGATAAATGATTATTTAATAAATGGTAAAAATAGAATTACTGTAGCAGTTAATAATATTGTAGATGAATCAACTTTACCGGTTGGGAATTATAGTGAAGAAGATGTTGAAGGGATGGGTGAAGTAGTTAGAAATTCTCCTAACTTTGACTTTTTTAATTATTCTGGTTTACATCGTCCGGTCAAGATCTATACAACTCCATTAACTTATGTAAACGATGTAACTATTGTAACGAATTATACAGGAGATACTGGAATAGTAGATTACAAAGTTGAGTTCAACGGAAGTGGTGACGTCTCGGTTAATACAAGTGTAATAGATGAAGCGGGGGCAGTTGTTGCAACTATTGATAGTTCTAATGGTACCTTGAACATTTCCGATGTGAATTTATGGGAACCATTAAATGCTTATTTGTACACATTGAAAATTGAACTGATTAAGGGTGAACAAACACTGGATGTCTATGAACAGCCATTTGGTGTGAGAACAGTTGAAGTGAAGGATGGCAAATTTCTAATTAATAATAAACCGTTTTACTTTAAGGGATTTGGTAAGCATGAAGATGCTCCGATTCATGGGCGGGGTTTTGATGAAGCTATAAACTTAATGGACTTCAACCTACTAAAGTGGATTGGTGCAAATTCATTCCGGACTGCTCATTATCCTTATTCAGAAGAATTAATGCGCCTTGCAGATAGGGAAGGGTTTGTTGTAATAGATGAATCTCCTGCGGTTGGTCTACATTTAAACTTTGCTGCAACTTTATTTGGTAATGTAGAGAAAAGAAATACGTGGGAGGAAATTAAGACGTTCGAACATCATCTAAACGTTATGAGAGACCTAGTTGCCAGGGATAAAAATCATCCATCTGTTGTAATGTGGTCAGTGGCTAATGAACCGGAATCTGAGGAAGAAGGGGCCAAGGAGTATTTTAAACCAATTATTGATTTAACAAGAGAATGTGATCCACAAAATAGACCTGTTACTTTAGTTACTCATATAGGTTCAGATCCTAAAACAGATAAAATAGCCGAGTTAATAGATGTGTTGGCTCTAAACCGATATTATGGATGGTATGTTAACGGTGGAGAATTAGACATTGCAAAAGTGAAATTACGAAATGAACTAGAAGATTGGAATAAACGTTGTCCTGGTAAACCGATTCTAATAACGGAATATGGGGCAGATACAGTTTCTGGTATGCGTGATGTAGAACCTATAATGTTTACAGAAGAATATCAGGTAGCTTATTATCGTGCTAATCATGAAGTGTTTGATGAATTTGATAGGCTTATTGGGGAACAAGCATGGAACTTTGCGGACTTTAATACAAGTCAAGGTATTGTAAGGGTTCAAGGAAATAAAAAAGGGATTTTCACACGTGATCGTAAACCCAAAATGATTGCTCATGAACTCAGGAGCCGTTGGACAAATATCCCTAATTTTGGATATAAATAAGATATAAGCTAGCCTCTTTAAACATAGAGGCTAGCTTTTTTTTGCGAGTGGCAGAACATGCGTGAAAGGGTGGAGGTCCACCTTAGGAGTAAGTGTGGAGTTAGCATCCACAAAATAAATCAACTCATCCAATAACGGGGGATTATTTCAAAATGGGAGATATAAAGGAATAATTAGGAGGAAACGATAGACAGTTGAGATCGTACCGATGGAAAGAGCGGAAATACAAAAATATAAATCTTAATAAAACTTGTATTTCAAAATGATAAAAGAGCCAATACACAAAAGGATACTGATGCATTTCCAATAAACTATCAATAGATAATAAATATTTAAAGTCACAAAAGATAATAATTAATATAAAACTTTATAAGCACCGTATACTCCTTGGTACGTACTGGTCTGTTAGCTTTCTACCCGATTCACCATTACTTTTTAACCAATCACTCTTAATAAGTAGTAAAGATCTTCTCTAAAAAGTAAAGAAAGTATATTAAATTAAACGCTTACATTTTATATAATTAACTTAATATTTAGACAAAGAGGTGTTAATACAAAGTGGGAATGAAAATAAAATTGCGAACTAAGAAAAAAAAGAAATTAAATGGCGACCCATTTAGTGGGTGGAAAGAGAACTTAGCAGGTTATATTTTCATAGCTCCAATGTTTATTGGTACGTCTATACTAGTTCTTTTTCCAATTATATCGTCATTCATATTAAGTTTTACTGACTGGAATTTTGTATCTGGTTATAAAAATGCAAGCTTTGTAGGGATTGATAATTTTAAACGCCTATTTGGAGATCCACTTTTCCTTAAATCGTTAAAAAACAATATCATTATTTTATTGGCAATACCTATCACCCTATTTATTTCTTTATCATTAGCAGCGATAATTAACAAATATGTTTATTTGAAAGATTTTTTCAAGGTCATCTATTTTATGCCATTTATATCTAGTATTGTGGCTGTTGCTGTAGTGTTTCAGGTACTTTTCCATCCAACAGACGGACCAATTAATCAATTTTTAATGTCGCTAGGTGTAGAGAATCCTCCGAAATGGATAGCAGACGTTAGTTTTTCATTACCTTCCGTAATTCTCATTATGGTATGGACTAGTATTGGTTTCTATTTAATAATTTATCTTGCTGGTTTACAAAATATTCCTAAGGAATTATATGAGGCAGCACAAATAGATGGTGCTACAGGGTGGTATCAATTTATAAAGATTACTGTTCCGCTAGTTTCACCTACAACCTTTTTATTATTAGTAACCGGTATAATTTCAAGCTTTAAAATCTTCGACTTAATCATCGTACTAACAAATGGGGGGCCAGCCAATTCAACAATTACTCCGGTTGTTTATCTGTACCAACAAGCATTTATCGAGTTAAGAACCGGTTACGCTTCTGCAATAGCGCTAGTTATGTTTGTTATTATTCTCATTATAACTTACATCCAATTTGTTGGTCAGAAAAAATGGGTTAACTATTAAAAAGAGGGAGGAGAGTTCTTTGGTACAACGACTGGATGTTCGGAAATTAGTAGTAACCATTATTATGGCTATTTTAGGGATTGTGTTTCTCATGCCGTTTGCTTGGATGATCTCTGCATCATTTAAAGTGGAAGGAGATGTATTAACCTTTCCAATTCAATGGATACCTAATACTTGGAATGCTGTAGAAAATTATAAAGAAGTATGGACAGGTTCGATGCCATTCCTTCTATTGTATTGGAATTCTATAAAAGTAACCGTTTTTACCACGCTGACATCGGTGATGATTTCTAGTCTTGCAGCATATGGTTTTGCCAAAATTAATTTCAGAGGAAGAGAGTTGCTATTTGTAATAGTGCTTGCAACCTTTATGATTCCCCCACAAACACTACTTGTTACGCAGTTCTTACTGTATAGATGGATCGGATTATATGATACACATCTAGGTCTTATCTTACTTAACAGTTTTAGTGTATTTGGTACCTTTATGCTTCGCCAGTTTTATTTAGGTATAAGTAATGAAATTATTGAATCCGCACGTATGGATGGTGCAGGACATTTTAGAATATTTTTTCATATAGCATTGCCGCTGGTTCGTCCTGCGATTGCAACCTATGCTATTCTGAGATTTATTTGGACATGGAATGATTTTCAATACCCGCTTATCTTCTTGAGAACAGAATCTTTATATACAATACAGCTAGGTGTTCAAAGCTTCGCAGACCAACATGGGAGTATATATTCGTTAATGATGGCTGCATCTGTATCTGCAATAATACCGCTGTTAATTATATTTATTATTGGGCAAAAGCATGTTATTGAAGGCATTCAATTAGGTGGAGTAAAAGGTTAAATTATACTAAGTTAGTAGAAACTTAATTATGCTGAGAAGCATGGTAAGGTTTTCTATTAAACATAATAAAAGGGAGGAAAAATAATGATTAAAAAATGGGGGCTAATATGGTTTGGAATGATAATCCTTTCTTGGGGCCTAATTGCTTGTTCCGGTGGTGAATCGGATAATTCAAGTAATGTGGAAGGGGAAAGCGAGGTAAAGCTGAATTTTGTACATTGGGTAAATGAAGATGTTGGAAAATGGGAACAGTTAATAAATGAATATGAAGCAGAGAATCCAGGAGTTAAAATTGAATCAACGCCTCTCGTAGAAAACATGGATACAGCCAGTTATTATAAACAACTGGATTTACTTGCATCTGCAGGTGAAAAATTGGATGTGGTAATGTTTTCTACTGCATATGATCTTGCTAAAAGGGTAGATGCAGGTTTAATGGCACCAATTAATTCATTTCTTGATGAAGAAGGAATAGATATTAATCAAACGTACAAAAATTCGTATTCACCAATTGATGGTCAATATTACGGATTGCCAATGAAGAATGTTACAACTCTCGTTATGCTTAACAAAGAGCATCTAGATGAGGCGGGATTAGAGATACCTACTGATTGGACTTGGGAGGATTATAAAGACTATGCTAAAGCGATGACAACAGATGAACACTATGGCTCATATTTGCATAGTTGGCATGATGTTCACTCTTCTTTAAAATTGCAAGGAAGTAAAGAGAATAATAATCTCTTAAAAGCAGACGGAACTTCAAATACAGAAAATCCATTAGTTAAAGAGTCATTAAAATTACGATATCAATTAGAGGAAGTAGATAAGTCTTCTGTTCCATATTCTGATATATTATCTCAGAAACTTAACTATCGGCAACAATTTTTTACAGGCGAAGCAAGCATGATTCCGATAGCAAGTTATATGGTAACGGAATGGGGAAGCTTTACACCAGACTTTGAAATTGCTTGGGCTCCATGGCCAAAGAATAATTCGGATAGTGAAATATATGCAGGAATGGGTGGTGACTTAATAGGTATTGCAGAGTCTTCTGAACATAAACAGGAGGCATATGATTTTATTCGTTGGATGTCAACAGAAGGAATCTCAGATCAAGGTTTATGGGTGCCGTCATGGACAGAAGCTGATCTTGAAAAAACGTTGAAGAAGTTAGTAGAAAGCACACCAAAACCGGAAGCGATTGACATGGAGTCATTACTTTACACCTTAGAAGTCACTAATCCAACAGAAACATTTGCACCACCAAGTTATTATGCAGAAGTGATAAAAGAGTTTAGTGCAGAAGTAGAAAGATACTTATTAGGAGAACAAGATATTGATACAACAATGGAGAACATTCATAAAAGAGTACAGGCAGTAATTGGTTCCAATAAATAAAAATAAAGAATTGTATAATGTAGGGGGGATAAAGTGCTATTCTCCCTGCATTTTTACTGTTAGAGTCTTGTCCTTAAAGCGAAATGACTCTCTGTAAAAAATTGAGAACCTGAGGACAAGTAGGTGGTGTTTAACATGATCTCGTTTCTGAAACGGCTCAATAAATTATCATTACGATACCGTATCATAACTGCGGTTATATTATGTATTGTCTTACCTTGGATTATAACATATTTTGTTTCAAATTATTTAACAAAAGATGTACTTGAAGTAAGAGCTGTCAAGCAATCGGAAGATTCATTAAGAATGATTGAGATGAATTTAAATGAATCTTTAGATGATCTGATATATATTTCTAACTTTGTCCAGTTTGACGTAGAATTCAACAGATTATTAAAATCATATCGATTAATAGATGAAAATTCTTCAGATGCGGACAAGAAAATTGCATTACACAATATGAAAATATCTAAACAATTAGATAGGATTACAGATTTACTTGGGCCATCCTATATAACTATATTACTTGAAGATGGTCTATATTACGCAAATTATCCTATATATGAATATAATCCTTTAGACTTCCATCAAAACACATGGTTTTATAGTTTAACTAATTTGAATTTTTATGAAACATATTGGATAGGCACAACCTCAAATTATATTCAATCTGATAGTGAAAACAACCCCTATCTAATAAGTATGGGAAGAGCACTTAAATCTGGTTCTGGAAATGCATATGTAATAGTCAGTACCCATGAATCTGAAATAAGTCAGGAATTTAGCAATTTCTCAAGCGAGAAAAACAATATATTCTACTTAGTAGATGAAAAAGGAGTCGTTCTTTCAAGTACAACAAAAGATGAAATTGGCGAGAAACTTCCTTTTAACTTGTCAAAGAGTGCTCAGTCAGTATCTTATCAGGAAAAAAGACATTTGCTTGTGACATATCCAGTCTCTTATACTGATTGGAAATTAGTGAGTCTTGTTCCCTATAGGGAAACAATTGGGGATATAAATATGTTATCAAGAACCACTATATTTATACAGGGAGTATTCTTGCTGTTATTTTTGATAGTCTTAATTACTCTTATAAGAGAAACTACAAAACCAATAACCACACTTAGTAATGTTACAAAGGAAGTTGAGCAAGGAAATATAATGGTAAGAGCTAATATAGAAGGAAACAATGATGTGGCACAATTAGGGCAGTCATTTGACGATATGTTAGACAGAATTGAGGAAATGATAAATCAAATAAAATTTAAAGAAGAAGCTAAAAGAAGAGCAGAATTAGAAATGTTACAGGCTCAAATAAATCCACATTTCCTTTTTAATGTATTAAATGCTATAAAGTTAAACTTAACATTGAATGGTGATAAGGATAGCTCTAAACAAATCCAATCCCTATCCTCCTTACTAAGAATGACCATCAATAGAAATAATGAATTTATTCCGTTACAAGAAGAAATTGAGATTATTCAACATTATGTTAATCTAATGAACTTTAGGCATAGCCAAGATATAGTTTTAGAGTTGAACATGGATTTTAATACAATTGACATAGAAGTTCCTCGCTTCTTCTTACAGCCAGTAATCGAAAATGCTATTATTCATGCTTTTCATAATAGTGAAGGCAAGATTACAATAGATACTGCGATTAGTAGTAACAATCATTTGCTTATAAAAGTTAGTGATGATGGAATTGGGATGAGTCCAGAAAGACTAGAAGAAATGAAGAGCAGAATCTTTACCAAGGAAATTCATGAAAGTAAGAGAAATCACCATTCTTTTAATGGAGTTGGTATAAAAAATGTATATCAACGCATGCGGATTATTTATGGGGAAGCATTCGCAATGGACTTAAAAAGTAGTTTAGGAAAAGGAATATCCTATACTTTTCATATTCCAAAGGAGAAGTGATGAGATGTATAAAGTTGCATTAGTGGATGATGATGTACTTGTTTTAAGATTCCTGGAGAAGATGATTCCCTGGGAAGATTATGGTTTTAAAATCGCTGGTTCGTTTAAAGATAGTATGGAAGCATATGATCATTTAAAAACAAAAGGATATGATGTGTTAATTACGGACATTGGAATGCCTAAATTAGATGGAATTGAATTAATTTCCTTACTAAATAATAACGGAGTAGATTTGTTTAATGTAATTTTATCATGTCATGATGAATTTCATTATGCACAACAGGCACTTAAATTAGACGCCTTTGATTATCTATTAAAAGAGTCCATGGATCAGGAAAAAATAGAAGAATTATTAAAACGATTAAAAAAGGCCATGGATAATAAAAGACAAAGGGAAACAAAAAGTGATAAGATTTCTAGTTTTTTTAAAAAAAATAAAACTAAATTAAAAACAGAGTTTATTGAAAAACTCCTGGAAGATAATTATGTAGATGATGATTCATGGTGGAATGAGCAAGGGGAACTCCTTGAGATGAATTTTTCTTATGAACATTACACACCTGTATTGTGTTTTATAGATAAAAGTGTTGATGCTATTGAAAAATATGAGAAACAGACCTTACTTTATTTTAGTATAGATAATATCGTTATTGAGATCTTAAATAAGTACCGATTGGATATACAAATCTTTTATCTGCAAAGCAAATTCTTTATTGTATTTCCACATGGGGAAGAAAACCCTGGTGTTATGTACACAAAAATTGGACACGTCTTACAAGAGATTCATAGTAAACTAGAAAGTCATTTAAAAATAACAATCACTTCGGTGATTGGAAAAGGTAATAAACTACGAAAAGGGTTAATTAATTCAATGAAAGAATTGTTGCAGAAAGAAGAACAACGTTTTTACTATCAGCATCGCTCTATTCAACATCTTAAAATATTACCTTTTGAGAAGCCAGCTATTCTAGAAGACTATATTGAAATTGTAGAAAAAATAACGTCGTCGATTATACAAGAAGATGAAAGAAGAGTTACAAATATTATAAAAAAGCAGTTAAATGAAATGAGAAACTCTAGGTGTGAGCCATCAATTGTACAGGACTGGGCTGTAAAACTAGTCTTGGACATAAATCAAAGATTGCAAACGTTTACTTATTTTGAAGATTCTATCCTTACGAGTATGACAGATAAATTAGTGAATCAAGTTTATACCTTAGATCATTTGGAAGAGATGGTCATAGGAATTTGTAAACAATTGATCCTTCATCTAGAAAAGATGGATGATATTCCCAAAACCGGGGAAATTGCGAAAGTGCAAAAGTATGTCCAGATGAACATTCATAAAAAAATAACATTAAACGATGTTGCTAATTATTTACACTTAAATCCTAGTTATTTCAGTAGATTATATAAAGAGGTTACTGGCGAAAGCTTTGTTGAATACGTAACAAGAGTCAAAATGGCAAAAGCAAGAGTATTATTAAGTGGCACAACGAAAACAGTTGATCAAATTTCGGTGGAGCTTGGTTTTGAAAGTAAAAGTTATTTTTTAAAAAAATTCAAGAAATTTTACGGAAATTCACCAAAATCCTATAGATTTAAAGAAGGGGTTTAGTACTAGGTGAAAATAACTAGACTCTTTCATTTTTAAACTATTTTAAGTTTTTTTAATGAAAACCTGTACATCCACACTAATAATGGAGGATTAATGATGAAAAGAAATATTCGCGATATAGTTGACCAAATGACCCTAGAAGAAAAGGTAGGTATGTGTTCTGGTATAGATTTTTGGCACTTAAAAGGAATCGAGAGACTTGAGGTTCCGTCAATAATGGTAACAGATGGTCCTCATGGATTACGAAAACAGGCCGAAGATGCAGACCATTTAGGATTAAGTAACAGTGTTCCTGCAACTTGTTTTCCATCTGCGGTAGCTTTAGCTAGTTCTTGGAATCGTGAACTTATTGAAAAAGTTGGGATTGCGTTAGGTGAAGAAGCCCAATCGGAAAAAGTTGGTGTATTGCTAGGACCTGGAGCAAACATAAAACGTTCTCCACTGTGTGGAAGAAATTTTGAATATTTCTCTGAAGATCCCTACTTGTCATCAGAAATGGCAGCAAGTCATATTAATGGGGTGCAAAGTCAAGGAGTAGGCACATCCTTAAAACACTTCGCAGCCAATAATCAAGAACATCGTCGCATGTCAACAAATGCATTGATTGATGAACGTACCTTAAGGGAGATTTATCTAGCTAGTTTTGAGAACGCAGTACGAAAGGCACAACCGTGGACAGTTATGTGTTCGTACAATAAAGTGAACGGTGAATTTGCATCAGAAAATAAAACATTGTTGACAGATGTCTTAAGAGAAGAATGGGGTTTTGAGGGCTTCGTAGTTTCGGATTGGGGTGCTGTTAATGAGCGTGTTTCAGGGCTGGAAGCGGGCTTAGAATTAGAGATGCCAGCTAGTTATGGGCTAGGAGCTAATAAAATCTTAGAAGCTGTAAAATATGGAAAGTTACCGGAAGAAAAGCTAGATTTTACAGTAGAAAGATTATTGAGAGTTATCTTTATGATAGTGGATAATCAAAAAGAGAATGCTAGTTATGATCAAGAAGAACATCATCAGCTTGCGAAACAGGTAGCTTATGAAGGGATGGTACTATTAAAGAATGAAGAGAGTACACTTCCACTTGCTAAAGACAGCAAGATTGCTGTAATTGGTGCCTTAGCTAAAAAATCTAGATATCAAGGCGGAGGAAGCTCTCATATTAATCCTACAAAAATTGATGATATTTACGAAGAAATAACAAAGTCTGCTTCTAGCACATCATTTGTGGCCTACGCACAGGGTTACGACCTAAATAGTGACGAGGTAGATGAGCATTTAGTATTGGAAGCAAAAGATGCAGCTATTCAAGCTGGTGCTGCTATTCTCTTTATCGGATTGCCAGATAGATATGAGTCAGAAGGATACGATCGTACCCATTTGCATATACCGGAAAATCAACGTCTTCTCCTTGAAGAAATCTCCAAAGTACAGCCAAATATCATTGTCGTATTAAGTAATGGTGCACCAATTGAAATGCCTTGGTTAAATCAAGCAAAAGCGGTTTTAGAAGGATATCTTGGTGGTCAAGCGCTAGGTGGTGCAATCGCTGATTTGTTATATGGTATTGTAAGTCCAAGTGGGAAATTAGCCGAAACATTTCCAATGAAGTTAAGCGATAACCCGTCTTACTTAAACTTCCCTGGAGAAGGAGATACTGTAGAGTATAAAGAAGGGATATTTGTTGGATACCGCTATTATGATACGAAAGAAATAGAACCGCTTTTTCCATTTGGGTATGGATTGAGTTACACAACTTATGAATATAGTAATCTAAGAGTAAGCAATAAAGACATTCAGGATACAGGTACTATAACTGTGGATCTAACAGTAAAAAATACTGGTGAGATGGCTGGTAAAGAGGTTGTACAGCTTTATGTTAAAGATATAGAAAGTAGTGTTATAAGACCTGAAAAAGAATTAAAAGGCTTTGAAAAGGTTGAGTTACAGCCGGGAGAGGCAAAAGAAGTTTCATTTACATTAGGTAAGAGGGCATTTGCATATTATAATGTCGAATTAAAAGATTGGCATGTAGAAACAGGAGAATTTGAAATTCTAATAGGAAAATCATCTAAAGAGATTATCCTTAAAGATACGGTTACTGTCACATCTACCATTTCTATTGTTCAACCAATTCATAGAAATACAAATGTAGGAGACCTCATAGCAAATCCTAAATTAGCTCCTCTTGCAACTGAATTACTAAAGGAAGCCAACAAAAATAATCCATTACTGGAATCAGCGGTTGATAGTGAAGAACAAGCTGAGATGATGGAAGCTATGATGAAGTACATGCCATTACGTGCAATAGCCAATTTTAGTTCAGGCTCTTTTACTGAAGACATGCTGAAGGAAATGATAAATAAATTAAATGAAGCTAAAGAGATAACTCATAAATTATAAATTATATTAATGATGCAAGTAGTACGCTAATAAAACTCTAGCATTTTCTAGCTGCTAATAAATATATTGGAAAAATGAAACTGATAAGCTGTATTTTAATTCAACTGTCCAATTTAATAGTTGAAGGTAGCGAAGCTCAAGGAGTGGTAGCTTATTAAAAAGATTGATCAGCAAAAGATCACGAGTCTAGTAGCCTATCCACTGAGACGCATATTATACTCGAATTTAGAAAACGGTTCAGTATTTTTTCCTCTATATTTGATCCTACCTTAAAAATGTGATTTAACAAGGTTTTGATCATTTAAGTACAACCTAATAAGGGTAACTATAACAAGCCTGTAACCGTCAGAAACAAATTAAACCAATTTCGCTCTTCGCTCGATAAAATTGAACTCCTTTATTCAGTAGAAAAGAGAACGTTATTTGGAGAGGCGAGCAGGGTAGCATCTTTAGAATGAGACTGATTACTTGATGTGCTTGGCTTACGGACCATTTCCGTAGGGGCTCATGTAAAGTGACTCGCTCCTTAAATTTCTTGATTCGCGTATTTTTTAACCGTTCTGGCATCATTCTCATTCGTTTTGGCTAAATCTTAATATGTACACCCTTTTTGATTGGTTTCTAATCTGATATAAACAATTTGTTCCACTTCTAACATCTCCTAATTACCTCCTGCTGAACGTTGTTGGACCAACGAGGAGTTTAAAGTTATTGAGAGAGGTTGGCAAGTGGATTTTTTATGCCTTCATGTTCGAAGAACACCTACATAAACTGACTGCCATTGCCTACATTTTTAGAATGCCATAAACAATATATTTTTAACTGGTTTATGACTAGGTAATGTTTATAAGTACTGAGCTATTTGGATCTATAAAGGTTCAAGTGATTTCAGCCAATGAAATGTACCACCAATGACATTCTATTTACCACCTAACGCCAACAAATGTACCAGTAAATGACACGCTGTTTACCACTTTGCCTTCTGTATAATTAGTGAGCATACCTTCGGGGTGCCATTTTTTATATAGGAGGTTATTTTTGTGGATAGGTTGATCGTGATGTGGTTTTTGGCTGGTTGTTTCGCGATCGCTGAACCATTGAACGACAACAATAGAGCGATGACAAGGAATACATTCACTGCTTTTCTGTAAATATCGATTCCTCCTAGATGAACAAAAGTGATCAATTCCCTTAACAAACTGACCACCTTTTTAGTTCACCTCCTCTGACTCGTTAACGTTTATATCCCGGTCTGTAGCTTGTCGATTCTCTTTTGATCAAGTTTGCCGGTAAAAGCGTTTCCTGGTAGGGTTCCTCCGAATTCTCCATCCTCCAGAACAATTGGTCCAGTGCTTTCTTTCCGAAGAGCGGGAGATTGATGCCCATCGTTGTGATTCGTGGTGTTGAAAGACGGGACAGCTGTCCATCATCAAAGCTGACGACAGAAGCCTGTTCAGGAACCTGGATGTCTTTCAGCTTCAATCCGGAATTGACAAGGTATCCGAGTCCATCGTTGACACAAAACCAAGCAGTCGGTTGTTCGGATAAGTGTGCGATGTAATTGTTGATCATTTGATCATCCTCTTCCGCATCGCTGAAAATGAATTCTTCCTTCGGCTGGATTCCATAATCTTTCAAAGCCAATTGATACCCTTCTAGACGTTCCTGATAACTCGGTGAAAAATCGATGTTCCCGACAAAGGTGATGTCTTCGTGCCCCAATTCGATCAGATGCTGGACCGCAGTATAAGCACCGAAACGGTTGTTCGTCAAAATCGCATCTGTTTGGATGGTAGGATGATGATGATCGATGAGCACCGTCGGGATACCGGTTGCGATCACTTTATTAATGTAAGCATTGCTGATGTGGGAGAGCACGAGCACCCCATCGACTGATCTGTCTTCAATAAAGGAAGGTAAAATCAATTCATCTCTCGCTTGCTGGCTGACAGATTGGATCAAGAGGGTTTTATCATGCCTGTGAACTTCCCGTTCGACAGATAAATAGATTTCGCCAAAAAAACTTTCCAACGAAAAAGCAAAATCGGAGGCGATGAGGGCGATTTTTCCGGATTCCGATGGTGTATCTGTTGTAGTTGTGATTCTAGGAGTGTATCGGTAACCGAGCTCATCGGCCATCTGATAGATTTGCTTACGGGTTTCTTCGCTTACACCAGGTTTGCCGCTCAGGGCTTGCGAAACAGAATTCTTCGAGATATTCAAACGATCAGCGATATCCTGCATCGTCACGCGTTTTGCCATATGTAAAACAACCTTTCTTCATTCAAGGTATATTTTGTCAAGTTCATAATGTTTAGTAACGTTACAAATTACTATACATATTTTATTGGATTTGATCAATGTTTAATAAAGGCTTTTAGTCATGTGGGTTTGATTTTGTCATTTTTGTTGACATTACAAATCATCCTTGTATAATTACAAACAAGTATTAATTGCATTACAGTCCCTTATAGTCATTTTATCATAATCACTTTTAAAAGCGCTTTCAAAAAGCAGGAATACAGCTATAGAATTTGGAGGAACGTACATGAAGGTAGTTCGATTCGAAGAAAATCCTCTGATTACACCGGCGGATATCAAGCCGTTTCATCAGAACCATGAAGTTATCGGCGCTTTCAATGCAGGTGTTGCAGAATACCAGGGGGAAACGTTATTGCTTTTAAGAGTAGCGGAGCGTCCGATCAGCGAAAACCCGGATATCGTCAAAGCTCCGATCATCGATTTTTCGGAAGATAAAGGGAAACTTAAAATCATTGAGTTGGATGTTCATGATGCTCGCTATGATTTTTACGATCCAAGGACAGTCCTTCATAATGACCCGAAAAACCGGACAGCAGCATACCTCACGTCGCTTTCATATATCCGGATTGCCCGGAGTAAGGACGGCGTCAACTTTACGATTGATGATGAACCGTTCATCTATCCGGAGACGGAGCGTGAAGCCTGGGGAATCGAAGACCCGCGGGTTACGCAGATTGAAGATACCTATTACATCCAATACAGTGCAGTGTCCGCTGAAGGCATCGGTGTCGGGCTGGCTTCGACGAAGGACTTTGTCCGCTATGAACGTCATGGACTGATGCTGCATCCGGAGAACAAGGATGTCGCGATTTTTCCAGAAAAAATCAACGGAAAATACTATACCCTCCATCGTCCGGTGCCAAAAGGAATCGGGAGGCCTGAAATCTGGATCGCAGAATCAGACAACCTCTTATATTGGGGCAATCATCAATATTTATTAGGTTTAAGTGAGGATGGATGGGATAACGGTCGGATCGGTGGCGGAGCGGTTCCGTTCAAAACCGAGAAAGGCTGGCTCGAAATCTATCATGCTGCAGATCAAAATGACCGCTATTGCTTAGGAGCAGTTCTATTAGATTTGGATGACCCGGCGAATGTCCTTGCCAAAACGGACGAACCGATCCTCGTGCCAGAAGCAGATTATGAAAAAGCTGGATTTTTTGGAAACGTTGTCTTTACGTGCGGCGTCACCGTACAGGGGGATAACGTGAGAGTCTATTACGGCGCAGCAGATACATCGATGGCTGCAGCGGATCTTAGTCTGAATGAGATATTTTCCAAACTAAATTATCACAATGTTCTTACAAAAGCGAGGTAATCGTATGGCTTTTACTGTTCCATCTTTATTGGAAGATTATCAGTCTAGTAAACCGGATATCCAGGCGGAGAAAATCACGTTCACGGGTGTCGGGGAGAAGGATGTCTATAACATCACTTCACCTTTTGAGGATGAAGGAGAGCTCGTGATCACCGGCCGTGTAGAAGGGTGTGATACCGAGCATTCCGATGTCGCGTTTTTTGTGGAAGAGAACGGTGTCTGGAAGCCGCGAAAGAATACAAAAACGTTTGCGTTGCAGGATCCCTTTTTTACAAGGATAGCTGGGGAGCTTGTATTCGGAGGCGTCGAGATTTTTCCGCATCCAACAAACGAAGGCGCGCTTTCCTGGCGGACGGTCTTTTACCGTGGTTCTACCATCAACGAACTCGAACGGTTTGCGACCGGACCAAACGGTATGAAAGACATCCGACTGATCGAATTGGAGAGTGGGAAAATCGGCGTTTTCACACGCCCCCAAGGTGAAAAGGGCGGAAGAGGAAAGATCGGTTATACCGAGATTGCTAGCTTAGAAGAACTGACACCTGAGATCATCGATCAAGCGCCTTTGATCGACGTCCATTTTATCGATGAGGAGTGGGGCGGCGCGAATGAAGTCCACTTGCTGAAAAACGAGAAGATCGGTGTGCTCGGCCATATTGCAAAATTTGATGAAAAAGGTGATCGGCATTATTATCCGATGGTGTTCATCTATGAACCTGATACGAATGAAATCAGTGAGATGGAGATCATTGCTACGCGCGCTGATTTTCCAGATGGACCAGCGAAGCGTGATGACCTGCACGATGTATTGTTCAGCGGCGGATTAGTGCGACTGGACAATGGACAAGCAGAACTTTACGCCGGTGTCAGTGATGCCGAAGCTCATAAAGCGATTCTTCCGGATCCTTTTATCAAATACGAAAAAGAATCGATTCGAAAGGGGAAAGAACGATGAAGAACAATTCTTGGATGCGTTTACTCATAGTAATGTTAGCCGTTGCCATGATTGCTTCTGCCTGTCAAAAGCCTGGTGAAGGGAGCAGTGAGGATGGAAAAGTAGAATTCGAATTCTGGTCTGCACCAAACCCGACTCAGCAAGCGTTCTGGTCAGATATGGCGAAAGCATACATGAAAGAAAACGAAAATGTGAAAATCAAAGTGACACCGATGCCGGAAAGCCCTTCTTCTGAAGCAGGGATCCAGTCAGCAATTGCAGCAGGGAACGCACCAGCGATTTCTGAGAACATATCGCGTGGGTTTGCGGCGCAACTATCCGCAAGCAGTGCAATCGTTCCGTTGGAAGAGTTCGATGGGTATGATGAATTGATTAAAAACCGCGAAATGACTGAGACGATGTCGACGTGGAAGTTTGCCGATGACCACCAATATGTGCTGCCGATCTATTCGAATGCGATGTTGTTCGGCTGGAGAATGGATATTTTGAAGGAGCTCGGATATGACGAACCGCCAAAGACATACAGCGAAGTCCTTGAAATGGGCGAGAAGCTGAAAGAGAAGCATCCTGATAAATTCTTATGGGCAAGAGCGGATCTTGTAAAACCGACCTGGTGGGCAAGATGGTTCGACTTCTTCATGATGTACAATGCAGCTTCAAAAGGAAACAACTTTGTCGAAGGTGAAAAGTTCATCGCTGATGACAAAGCCGGCGTCGAGACGCTTGGATTCATGAAAAACTTGAGTGAGAAAGATCTATTGTTGACGCGTGAAGCGACGGATCCATTTGAGACAGGACAAGCTGTGATGATGGATATCGGGCCTTGGACGTTCCCGTATTGGGCGGATAAGTTCCCTGAGATGAAGCAAGGGGAAACCTACGAATTGTCCATGCCGCCTGTACCAGATGGAGTCGATCCTGAGAATGCGAAAACATTCGCCGATACGAAGGGGCTTTCGATTTACGCTTCTGCCTCAAAAGAACAGCAGCAAGCAGCGTTCGATTTCGTCAAGTGGGTCTATTCAGATGCGGAAAATGATTTGACTTGGTTTGAGAAGACGAATCTTCCGCCAGCACGTGATGATCTCTCGACAAATGAAACGTTCGAACAATACTTTGAAGAAAATCCTCAGCTTGTAAAATATGCGGAAAACATTCCGAATGCCGTACCGCCGATTGACAGTGAGAATACCGTTGAAATCCAGGAAGCGATCGGGAAGGATGCGGTGAACCCGGTCATTAAAGGTCAAAAAGAACCGAAAAAAGCATGGGATGATATGAAAAAGTCCATCGACGGGATGTTGAAGTAACATGAACAAAAGCAATGCGAGGTTGGGTTGGCTGTTTGCCAGCCCTTACCTCATCTATTCGGCTATTTTCTTTCTTTTCCCATTGATATGGGCGACCTATCTCGCCTTTACCAATTGGAATTTGATCGCACCTGACTATGAATTCGTCGGCATCCAGAACTTCATAGAAGCCTTTTTCAGTGAAAGTGTCCGCGCGGCTTTTTTCGTCACTTATAAATTCTTATTCATGTTCGTGCCGATTGTCGTGATCGGGTCGTTGTTTCTGGCGATGATCATTCACGCCTTGCCGCGGTTTAAAGGGTTGTATTCAGTCGCGTTCTTCCTGCCTTATTTGGCTTCAGGCGTTGCGTCTGCCATCGTTGTAAACGGAATTTTATCATACAACAGTCCGTTCAACATCTGGCTTCGGGGCACGTTCGGGCTTGACATCAACTGGCTCGGTTCACCGATTCTGGCGCCACTGATCATTGCGCTGATGATGGCGTGGAAGTTTGCCGGGTATTACGCGTTGTTGTTTGTAGCGGGGCTTGAGAGTATTCCGAAAGATGTGTATGAGGCAGCCGCAATCGATGGTGCAGTCGGTTTCAAGCGGTTTTGGAGTGTGACGCTTCCGATGTTGTACCCATCCTTTTATACGGTGACGATCCTTGCTGTAGGCTTGATGTTCGGGATTTTCACCGAGCCTTACGTGCTGACAGGCGGTGGACCGGAGTATGCGACACATACGTGGCAGCTCGAAATCTATCAGCAAGCTTTTGCGAAAATGAATGCAGGGTACGGGACATCGATTGCGGTCATCAATTCGGTCGTGACCTTCGCATCGATCTTTGTATTCCGTAAGATCCTTGAGAAATGGGGTGCGAGACATGGTTGGGAGTAATACGAAGCTGAAAATCACTTTGTTATATATTCTCGCGACGACCGTGTTGCTCATCATGGTGTTTCCGTATCTCTATATGGTGCTAGGTTCACTCGCACCGTGGGATCAGGTCGACCGTAAAATCATCCCGACGGATCTCAGTTTAAAGTCCTATGAGTGGCTGTTTTCAGGAGGAGACGGTAATTTAGCGAGACCGTGGCTCCGCGCGTTTTTTAACAGTGTGTTCGTGACACTGGCGTCGACGATTCTGATGCTCGCGACAGCGATCATGGTCGGTTATGCGCTTGCGAAGTTGAAGTTCCGGGGACGGCATGTGATCAACAACGTGATCCTGTTCCAGATGTTCTATCCTGCAATCATTTTGCTGATCCCTTTGTTCTTGATCGTGAAGTATTTGGGTATGTATGACACGTACTGGGCGATGATTTTACCGAAAGCCGTGAACCTGTGGGCGATCTTCATGTATACGAACTTCTTCCGCAGCTTACCGGATGAGATTATCGAAGCCGCGAAGATCGACGGAGCAAGCCAGCTGAAGATTATCTGGAAGGTCGTCCTGCCGATGTCGAAGTCTGTGACAACGATCATCTTTCTGTTCCTGTTCATGGAGCGTTGGGTCGAGTTGTTATGGGACATGCTTGTCGTGAACAGTGAGAAGATGCTGACGCTGAACGTGTTGTTAGCGCAAATGTTCGGACCATACGGCGGCTACCCAGGACCGATGTACGCAGCATCCGTGTTATTGACACTACCGATCCTAATCCTCTTCATCATCTTCAGTAAAAACTTTAAAGATGGTATGCAGTTCGTATTGAAATAAAACAAGGAGACTCCCACTAGTATAAGGGAGTCTCTTTACATGTGCTGAAGTGATCCGGTATTCGACAGAAGCAGGGGTTACAACAAAAACTGTCATAATCCCTGCTTCCCGTATGATATGAAATGTACAAACAACCACGACTAATCTACTTAAAATAGGTCTAAAACTAGGATGGAAGATTTCCACTTTTATAACTAAGTTTCTTTGAATATACGATGTTCGAACAAACAATACTGACTTCATACAAAAGAATCAAAGGGGTAGTGACCAGTATATGTGATACGATATCGGGCGGTGTGATCATAGCCGCCAGGATCAACAGGCAGATATACGCGTATTTTCTGGATGTTTTTAATTTTGACGGTGTTATGAGCCCTAGGTGGGTGGAAAACATGATGATCAGGGGCAGTTCAAAAACCACCCCAATCGGGAGAATTAAGCGAAACATGAATGAAAAGTACTGGTTAATTCCATAGACCTCTGAAGCTCCGACTCGCTCTGAAAACGAGGTCATAAATTGAAAGACCGTCGGGAATATCAAAAAATAACTGAATAGAATCCCGGTTACGAAAAGGAAAAAAACAAACGGGATATAAAGGAGCGTAACCCTTTGTTCCATTCGGCTCAAACCTGGCGAAACGAATTTCCAGACTTGATACATCGCAAACGGTGTCGTAACGGCTAACGCGATAACAAGGGAGATTTTTAAATAGACATGGAACGCATCGCCGATGGCAAATACGTTCCAATCAATCTTCTGTGAAATAGGAGCTGCTTTGATCTGTTGTAAGACGGGCTCTGCGCAGAGGAACCCGAATAGTAAGGATAGCACAAACACCAACAGGATCCAGATGAAGCGTTTTCTTAACTCGTTTACGTGATGAATCGGTTGATCATGCATACTTTTTTACCCTTTCCTGTGGTCCCCGTTTTTACTTTTCTCCGTTTGGGATGTACCTTCGGTGTCGGAGATAAGATCTCTGGTCGACTTTTTAAACTCTTTCATGGTAAGACCAATAGAACGACCAAGTTCTGGCAATTTATTGGGTCCAAAAAGGATCAAGAAAAGCACCAGGATTAAAATCAGGCTTGGAAAACCGATATTGAAGGGATTCATAATGGAAGCCACCTCCTTAAAATGAAAATTGGACACATCGTTACGTCTTGATATCTTCTACATGGCATTGTCGATTTTTTACAGACAATACGTTCTGAAATAAAAAGAGGG
The DNA here is from genome assembly GCF_019720915.1 of Alkalihalobacillus sp. TS-13. Classification (GTDB taxonomy): domain Bacteria; phylum Bacillota; class Bacilli; order Bacillales; family Fictibacillaceae; genus Pseudalkalibacillus. Next base: position 3,066,068 of record NZ_JAHKSI010000001.1, on the reverse strand, counting down.
GAGACAGGGCGAAAAATAAATCGCCCATGAGGCGGACATCGATTGGTTGCACTTGAAGAGAAGTGATGCATGCACCAATCAGGATGCCGATCAATAGAGAGTGAAAGATTGTCTCCATTCTTTTTTCGGAAAAGGAATACAAAAAATCAAATGACTTAGTTAAGACAACAAATCCCCAGGTATAGGAAAAGGCAGCAGTAGGGAAATGGTCCAGTGGGTGATCAAAGAGGAAAAAGACGATCACAAACAACCATATGAACAGTCGTCTTCCCCAATTCAGAGGTATAACCATGTTCTTCTCCTCCAAGTCTTTGGATTAGGCGCAGGAGTAGCAAGTCTCTTCCCATCCCGTGCAGCATGTAGAGGCACAAACCGGACACCAGAGTAGGACGCATGGAAGGCACCCGGCCCAGGTCCCACACGCTAGGGTGCAAGGTCCACAACATTGAATCAGACAACTAACGCTCCAAGTTTTGCATTCACTTCCACCGCCATAAGAAAAGTTCTCGATGGTGCAATTGCCACAGGCTGACTGAATGCTGGCATCTTTTACCGGTTCACCGTTCACGATTTGATCAACAAGGGTAATCGTTTCCTTTTCTTCATCCACTTTGTATAAATAGCTCCCTCGACCAAAATGATAAATCGGAATACTTAAGGAATAGTAAACCGAAATATAATTGTCTTTTTGCATAACGAGGGCTAGCATGGTATTGCCATCCTCTAACATGTGGAAGACGCCTTTCACACTTAAAGCATCAATGGAAAGATCTGCTTCCTTAAAAGCGAATGCTTGTTGAACATCTGCCGTTAGATATTTCTGAATTTCCTTGTTGCTCAGTTCCTTTGATTCTTTGATTTTCACCTTGGTTCTCCAGTTTTTAGGTGTCAGTGAATCTGACTCTTCCGTTGTTGCGGCCAGTGTGTTTTTGGTGAATCGTTGAGGAAGGACTGAAGTTAATAGTGGAGATAATAACACACCACCTAGAAGAATCCCCCCTTTTTTGACAAACGAACGTCTTCCCTGGTACTCGAGCGGAGTGAGCGACTTCTTTGTGAACCAGGGGACACCTGCTTCCCGGATCACCTTGGAGATTCGTAATGACTTACGAATACCCAATCCTTTCAGGATATAGGCTTGCATGCGGAGTCCTGTATAGACTTTCGGCGTTTTGTGATCGTTTACTTCAAGAATAGTCGGCTCAAACGCCCAGTTGGGTTTGGCTTGATTCAACAGTTCTTTCACCGCAGGGTTATGGAGGCTTCGGCTCGTCAGCCATCCGTTGCTTTCTTTTTCGATGGAAGTGGCCAGATTGATGCAAACGGAACAATTGGAATCAAAGAGCAAATAACGTTTTTCCATAGGATCACCTCTTAAATTATTTTTTAAAAAACCCCTATCAAGTTGGAATTCCGACTTAAAATCTCGAGATTAAAGGGTAATGATATTGTCCATGTAATCGATTGTATACATTTAAAGAATTTTTAGAGAGCTTTTACAGAGGGTGTATGATTGTGATCTGATTTTATCAATGTAACTTGAGAAAGAATGTTCATTTTTTATCACTCACTTCCTTTTGTAGTGAATTTTCTACTCTTCTTAGAAGTATTTTCAGGTTGTATAAAACAAAGTTAACGATAAATTATTTATCATAAGGGTCAAAAAAAAAAGATCAGGAAATAGGTATTTCATGTTTTTTTGAAAGTATTTTTCATATTTAATCATTGTTTGAAGCCCAGGGTTTACCACTCCTTTTTCAAGTTTTCTTACATAAATTGTAGAGATTCCGATACGATCAGCCAGTTCTTTTTGTGTAAGATTTTGTTTTCTACGTAATTCAATTAAATGTTTGCGTTCCATTTCTTCTCCTTATGATAAATTTTCTATCATTGAACATACTATAGCACGATAAGTTTTTTATCGTCAACGGTATTTTGATAATTATTTTATCTTTTAAAGAAAACGATACATTTTTTATCTATAATATAGAATGTACAATATCTAAATCATTCGATTTATAGTGCTTACCTGAAAGGAATGAACCATATGATGGGTTCACGATTGAAAAAACTTCGAGGAAAAAAGACGCAGGAAGAAATTGCTGTTAAATTAGGAATCTCAAGAGCTCGATATTCTCACTATGAAAATAATAGAGTAGAACCAGATTCAGAATTACTGGGAAGGATAGCAGATATTTTTGGTGTTACTACCGATTATTTACTAGGTCGAACAGATAATCCTACCCCAAATTATAAAGAAAGCGAAAGATACACATGTCAAGATAATGAAAATCTTACCGAAGAAGAAAAGAATTACCTTAAACTTCAGTTAGAAATTTTCCGAAAGATCAAAGAAAAAGATGGGAAAAATCCTGACAAATAAATAAGGGATTGATAAATATAAGAAACGATATAAATACGTTGCCTATTAGAGTGTAGAGAAACCTTGTATTTTTCTGCACTTTTTTTATTATGAAATCGATTAGGATTTTTTAAAACCTGAATATCTTTCCCAAGCAAAGCCAATTCTTCAAAATATTTTCCAACACCACACCCTCCTTTAATGACACTTTCGATCTAATTTATCGACATTTTTTTATAGCTTATAAAGACCAGAAAAACCAAAATTCACTAGGATTTTCTTTCAAAATCAACAAACTTTCTTCACCTGCTCCGATTTTTTTCGTGGGAACTAGGTATGGTTTTCCATTTTACTTCTTGTCAAACAATTGTTCTCAAAGTAGACTAATCAACAATTGAATTGTCTCAACATAGCGAAAAAACGATGTCTTTATCGGTCGCTATTTTGGTTTAATTTTTTGTGAGGTGGTATTTTTACCTAGCATTTAAGATTAATACCATTTGAATCATGTATATCCGAATCTATGAGTTCGCTGTATCAAGTGTCTAAACAATCAGGAGGAAAAGGTGGAACTCCGTATGGTGCTGAAATACACTTCATTAAAACAAAAAGACCTGGATTATTTAACATTTATCCTACGAAATGGCATTGTCACAGCAAAACAAATCCGTGTGAAGTTTGAGGAGCCTACATTGACCCGGGTATATAGCCGGGTTCGGAAGTTGATGGCCAAAGGATTTGTGAAATATGAACGTATTGCACCTAAAGTCGGCGTCTATTATGGTTCACGCGAAGCTCGTGATGTGACAAATGCCGACGTTACGGTTCCATCGAAAGCAACAATATATACCATTCAACATGCCTTATTGATGAATGATCTCCTACTTTATCATGAATTTCTATTTGAGAAAGAAGGGATCGAATTCCAGTATCAAACCGAACGAGAAATACGATTCAAAGCTCTCGGACAAGGCAGTCAACAGAATAGACTGCAGGAATATAACCAGATACGAGATCGTATCCCTGACGCTATCTTTGTCATTAAAAAAAGAGATGGAACACCCATACGTGTTTGGGTTGAGCTGGAATTGAACAAGAAAGATCGCAAGAGGTATGATGAAAAATTTAAACTTTTTGATGATCTATTGTTAAATGGACAGTTTGACCAAATACGATACTTCACCAATCTTGTTCAAATTAAAAATGCAGTCAATAAAGCAAAAAGGAAACTGGTCAATGATTCCAAAGTAGTGGTCAGGGACATCCCGGAAGAGATCTTAAATGATCGATGGGAAGAGGTGAAGTCACGTGGAAAAAACTGAACGGCAAAGTGAAATGGATCAACTCATTGGGGATGTTATGTTATATGCCGTTTCCGCTGTCGTGATCATGAGTTTTATGGTTCCTGCACTTTTCGGAATGATAATTTTTGCTTTCTTATCCTATTTCAAGCGAGGTTGGCTTGTTTACTTGGCAGCTGGTTTAGGGCTGGTCGTACTGATGATTCAATTTTATAAGGGTGCATTGTTTGATTATTTCGGCATTATTTCTAAAATGAACATTCCTTATCTTTCAGCAGGAGTAGAGAAGGTTTTCAATCAAGGAAACCTGATTCATGTAACCCCGGATACTTATTTCAATGTTATAGGGATATCGTTCGTTTTCTCCTTCGTCTATTTCTTGTTTGCAAAGTACCACTGGAAGAAACCTATCGTATCGAAATACGACGAGCATCAAAAACAAAAAACATTGTATCCATATGTGTCATTTCGAAAAAATCGATTAAAGTTTCTTACAAAAGAACAGAAAAAATACCGATCAAGCCACTCCAAGGAATCGTTTATTGGTTATACCGATTTTAAAGAGCGAGTCACCCTGGATCCTTACGAATTGAATTACCATATGCTTGCCCTTGGCGGAACCGGTACTGGAAAAACGACGCTTATCGCTTCGCTGATGGAAGTCGCTTTGCGTAACGGGAAACCTGTTATTTTTCTAGATGGTAAAGGTGAGATAACATCGATGCTTGCATTCAAGGCGCTTGCAGAAGCTTATGGGCGTAATGTCTTTCTTTTTACAGAAAGTGATTCTCTAACCTACAATCCGGTAAAACATGGTACACCTACTGAGGTTCGTGATAAATTGTTAAATCTTTTTGAGTGGAGTGAGCCCTTTTATAAGACCTTCAGTTCCCGATATTTACAGTTGGTTGTGAAGCTCATTGATGAGGTTAAACTTCCCCGAGATCTGCAAACCATATATGATTTGACGTCCATTGCCCTTGTTAACGATCTCTTCAGGGAGCAATATGAAGAGCAGGAAATTGAAGAAGAAATTTTGATTGAGTCCAAACGGACAGAAAAAACAAATCGGCATGAAGATTTAATCTCGGATTTTTTTGAACCGGACGAAGAACAATCAACATCTGCTATTGGAGGAGAGGAGGTCAGGATTCAAAAACGTACAATCAAGGCATTACGAGAAGAATTGAAGAAGATGAAAGAAACGTTTGATATGGATTTTTCAGACAAGGATTCACAACGATGTTTAAGTGGTTTACGGAATCAGTTAGGCGAACTCATCGAATCAGATCTTGGTCATCTTTTTATAGAATCCGATAAGGGGATCGACCTCAAAAAAATAACGGATCAAAACGATGTCGTCATTTTCAGTATCTCTGGAAGCCGTTACCGCGACTATATTCAAAAACTTGGCCGGATGGTGGTCATGGATGTCAACAGTTTAGTCGGTTATCGGCAGGCGGTTGGGAAAAAACCGATATTTACCGTCTACGATGAATTCTCAGCGTATGGGAATGCGGAGATTGTTGATATTGTTAACAAGGCACGATCGGCAGGCTTCGAATGCATTATTTCCACACAATCATTAGCTGATATCGATGCGGTGGATCCTACACTTACAGATCGTATTTTAACAAATTGTAACACCCTTGCTGCAGGTCGTGTGAACGCCTCAAAAGACGCAGAACGGATCGCCGACCTGTTCGGAACCTATTCCGATAATGAAATCACACAACAGGTTGAAAAGCAAAATAACTACCGTCGTATCGAAAAGGATAGAGGAACGGTTCGGCAAGTCGATCGATACCGAGCCCATCCAACCGAGATTAAGAACTTACAGATAGGTGAAATTTTTATTAGCCGAAAAATGAAAGAAGAGAACATAGGAGAGACGTATTTTAGAAGAGTTTATGTACGGAACTCGCTCAATCTGAAGGGAGTGAATGGAAATTAAAAATAGCTTCAGGGAAAATACCGGACAGGTATGGAAGAAAATCTTTAAAGGTGAACGGCGCGTGGTTTCCTCACGATTTAACGCCAGGACTGTATTCACATTTGGATTTTGGGTCGTTTTAATTACCGTGATTTTCTGTTCTTTTCTATCCTATTATCGAACTAGCTTTCTGAATGAGCGTGTTAATGCGTATCAAGATGAAACGCAATCCAAAATCGATAGTCTCAATGAAGTGGGTTTTACGAATTCCCCAGCAGGAGAAACGTTCTCAAAAAACTTCCTCATGACCTACATTAATATTCCGATAGACCCCGAACAACGAGAAAAACGAAACAATACTTTACAACACTATTTAGCAGAAGGTTTAACTCTCGGGGAAATAGAGAATCTTTCAGAATTCAAAGGGGATCGTGCATTAAAGGACATCCATCTTTATGACGTAAAAGATGTTCAGGAGGATTCCGCCAAATATGTCTACCGTATCCGATACCAATTGAGCAATGGTGTTGAGCAAAATAAAAAGGAAGAGGTAAACGGAAAAGACAGTAAAGAGAAAACGGAAACTGAAAAGATAGCTGATAAAGAGAATCCGATCGAGACGATAGAAGTGATGATTGTTGTTCCCATCGGTACAGATGGCCAGTCATTCAATGTGGTTGAGCAGCCTTACTTCCAGGCGGTCCCAGGTGATACCCGTCTTACGGCAATTGAGGATAAAACGGATCCATCAAAGAAAAACACACAAATGGAACAGGAAATGAAACAGTTTGTGACTCAGTTTTTTACATCTTATACCGAGAATACGGTTGATGAAATGGCCTATTTGATGGAAAATCCGGAGAGTTTGAAAGATACATACTCGTATAAGGGTGTTGAAGATTTTATTGTTTATGAAGGTAAAAAGAAGGGTCAATATAAGGTGAAAACCCTCGTTCATCTTAAAGAGGATCAAAGCGGAGTGGTCATGAAACTTCCGTTTACGCTTATCGTTAGCAAGGAAAACAATAAATTTTATGTTCAAAAACTCAAACATACTATAGGAGGTTGATGGAAATGCCCGATATTACAGGTCTTACGGAGTATATCTCTTCTCAGGTTGCTGCGGTCTTGTTCATCATTATGATCGTTATGATCGTACGAGCGTTTATATCACAGCGCTGGAGCATGTTCTTTTCCAGCTTTATTTTTGCGGTCGTGTGTTATGTGATTGTAACGAATCCTGGAGAATTTGAAAGCCTGGCCAATGCGATTTGGAATCAGGTTAAAAGCGGTGGTTTAAATTGAGGTCAGGTGCCTATAACTACCGAAAATTCTTCAAATACCCCTTGAAGATCTGGAAGTTTGGAAAAGGGGATAAATCCCTTGTCTTTTCTAAGGGTATTGAAATAAGACAAATCATCCTGGCAGTGTTTCTATTCGGTTTGTTATTTCCCTTCAGAGAAACCATCAATGAGGTGCTGCCAACTACTTTACAAGTAGCCTTTTATGCGGTGTTTCCTTGGATCATTGCAGGAGCGATCTGTCGAAGTCGATTGGATGGCAAACGGCTGGATCGTTTCTTTATCGGGTATTTCCGCTATTTGTACAATCGGCGATTCAGTTACAGCAGCCATAAGCCTGTTTACCAACCCCAAATGAAGAAAACACAGTCTTACGAGCGAATTGAATAAGGTGGTGGATCCATGTTACAGTTTCCGATTCAATCTTATCAAGAGAACGTCATCTATACCCATGACACGGAAGCCTGGGCGTATTACCGGCTACAAGAAAATACAGTAGGAATCAACGAACAGGAAGCTGAAAACAACCTCGTCAACCGCCTCCAAAGGCTTGCCTGGCAACTGGCCACCTTCGAAGAAATTGACTATAAAATTGTTCCAATTCCCGTTGATATTGATCAACGAATGGATCGCTTGCAGGAGCAGTATGAAGGTAAGTATGCCGAAACTGGACACTATTATACAGAACGAGCCAAAGTGATATTACGTGAGGAAGCCGAAAACGTCGTGGACTATAAGTTTTTCATCGGCGTTAAATTGAAACGGCGAGAGTTGGATGAGAGCCTGATCCATACCGTTTCTTCATCATTCAAGAGTATGAACCGTTATTTACAAAAGCTCGCGGGTTTTAAAGGACATGAGGTTGATGATGTAACGGTCAGTCTGTTCAAAGAATCTGAGGAAGAGGCCTTTATAACCCTTTTGAATTATCTAGGGGCTTATCGGGTGAAGGAAAACGAATTACGTTACATCATCCGTCATCAGTTTGTCAGAGGTCAGGCACAACCAGACGGAGAAGGGAGCCTTTACCCCCTTACGGAAGGGATTCTCGACCCAGGGAAAGCAGGCTATTTACATATCAAACAGTTGGATCAGGAGTCATGGTGTGCTTTTCTCCCTGTCTCTGATTTTCCGATCGATCTCAGTTATAAAGAATGGGCTTACTTTTTCCAATTATATCCATTTACAGTCGAGGTCAATATGCGTACGGTATACAAGAGGAAAAAAGAAGATGAAAATCAAACCAATACGATTAAAAAACGCTTCCGCGATCAGGATGCACAATTGATCGAAGCGAACGAAGACGACGACAGCTTAATCAATACAGGACGTGAGCTGTTGCATGACCTAGAAAATCAAATCAAGAATCAAGGAAAACCTTTGCTCAGAACGCACATTCATTTTGTTGTCTATGGTAAGACAAGAGAAGAAGTACGAAAACGGGCCAGAAGGCTGAAAATGGATTTTAGAGACCAGCAAATTGAGCTTGTGCAGCCGTTAGCCGATCAACTCCTTCTCTTTCATCAATCCTTACCAGGAGCCAACATAGTAGCGGATGATTGGGAACAGATCCTAACGCCTGAATCCTTTGCGGAATCCCTCTTTTCCCTGACACGGAAAGTGGGCAATACGGTAGGTTTTTATCTCGGGAAAAACATTTCGCATGAAGGAGAAAGTGTAGAGGGTTCACAATCTCTTGTCTTCTATCACCCCTTTCTTGCTCACTTAGGTTTGAAGGGTTCCAAGTATTCATCCCCGCATGTCACCATTTCGGGCCCAACTGGAATGGGGAAGTCGTTCCTTTTAAAAGATATCTTACTAAATGCCGTCTTTTTCGGTGCGAAAGTCCTTATGACGGACCCCAAAGATGAAGTTGAAAAGAAGTTCAAACAGGCATTGACCCCTGAACTAGAAGTGACTGCACCCTTTTTTAAAGATCTGATCGAAAGCTTCCACTACATAACATTATCGGGTGAGAAGAAGGATGCCGGAAAGCTTGATCCGCTTACCTTCCTTGACGGCGAAGAGGCTCAGGATGCAGCGGTCGGGGTACTAGAATACCTTTCCGAGCTACAATCCAATGAACGGAATGTGAAAACGGCCATTTACAAGGGTGTGCGCCATGTGATGCAACATGAGCAAAGGCCAGGGCTTTTAAACGTCGTCCGTTACCTGCAAACCTCAGAAGATCGAGATGTTCAAAATGTAGGAGACCTGCTTTATGAGATCGGAACGAACGGCGTTGCGAAACTGATGTTTTCGAACGGGGACGTGGAAGGAATCAGCCTGAATGAACAGGTCAACATCTTACAGATCCAAAACTTGAACCTGCCTGATGAAGGTGAAAAGGCAACGACAAGGGACGAACACATTGCGGTTGCACTCATGCAGCCACTTGCCAAATTCGCAACAAAGTTCGCTCGAGATGATTCCGTCGTGAAGATGACCATCTTTGAAGAGGCATGGATGCTGATGAATACAGGGGCGGGTGACAAACTTATCAACGAATTGTTGCGTACTGGCCGTTCCTTACGATCAGCAGTTTATCTCATTACACAATCCACTTATGAATATAACAAACCACAAATCAAAGAAAACATCGGGACAAAATTTGCGTTCAAAGCGAAGACCACTGAAGAAGCAGGCAATATCATTGAGTTTCTTGGCATGGAGGATAACAAAGCTAATCGGAATCTATTGAAAAACCTGACAGAAGGACAGTGTATTGTGGAGGACATGTACGGACGAACCGCCAAAATACAAACGGACGTCTTGTTTGACGAATGGATTAGCGCCTTCAACACCAAAGAAAACGATCGAGGAAGAGCTGAAACCGAGGAGGCGTTCATTTGATGAAACTATCAATCTTATTATCTACACTACTTGTCCTACTAGCAGGATGCAATCAGGGTCCTTCTCCTGAAGAAATTGCGAAATTGGCCTATGAGTGGGAAAAGGCCAATTTTGATCGAAATTATGATAAAGAACAAGAGTTAATATATGAAAAGGGTTCATTTGAAATTCATAAGACTGCAAAGAAAAAAGATTCAGGCTTACAATACGATGATATTCGTTTTGAAATTTATTATAGCGAAGAATCAGAACAATATTATGTCTTTGCTGATTTCGATAATCCAAATGGTGATAATGCCGTAGAAGACAACATTGTTTTTAGAAAAAAAGCTGATGAATGGAAGGTTGATACAAGTAAAAGCTTGGATATTAACCGCGAAGAAATCAAACAAAAATTTGAACAGGAAGCTTGTATCCACTGCGAATAAGGAGGAATTGGATGAAATTCCTGAAACGTAGTCTTGGCTTTTGTTTCATCGTTTTGTTCCTCGTGTTTCCTACGGTATCCCTTGCTGATGATCCTTCCCCGACTGTCAAGAAAAAAGAGGAAACCGTCGGCCGTGTGATCCTGGAAAGCAAAGAATACCCCTTTGATCATTATCAGATGGAGGCTGATATCGGGGGTGGGCTGAAAGACGCTGGAGATCAAGCGCTACATGCCATCAATCAAGGCATGTGGGGGTTCAATAAAACGATTGCGAGCTTTACCCTCTATTCAACGAATCAACTCATGTCTTTTGATTTAATCAGTACCATCGTAAGTGAAGCAAGTATTATGAGTGAACGGATTTATGAAATCATGTCGGGAACCTTCTTATCATTGTTTGTCATTTTTGTAGGCGGGACAGCAGCATGGCGGTATTTTGTCAATCAACAAGTCGGTCATGTGGTAAAAGCCATTATAGGTGCTCTTGCCATCATGGTGGTGACTTTCTGGTTCTATTCGGATACGACAGGCAACATTAAATGGCTCAATGACAGAGGAGCAGAGCTCGAAGGGATTGCGAGTTCTGTAAACGTTCTTGTCAGTTCTGATGAATTTTCCAGCAACGCGGCGTATAAGCCGAAAGAGGGTATTGCGGTACTCGATAATCAATTGTTTAACCTCATGGTCAAACGTCCGTATTTACTACTGAATTATGGCTCAACGAAAGAATCTGAGGTTGTAGGCGAGGATCCAAACCGAGTTGATAAACTCCTGGAAATCAAACCGTATTCTGAAGAAGGTAAAGAAGAAAGAAAAAGAATTGTGAAGGATGAAGTATCTAATTATGACAATAAACAAATGACTCCGGATTTTAGTGGAGAACGCTTTGGCTATTTAATTATCACGATCCTTTCAACGATTGCCCTTGCGATACCGGTTTTGCTTTTAGGCACCTTTAAGTTTTTGCTTCAAGTATGGTTCCTGGCCCTGGTGATCTTCACGGCTATTCCACTTATTTTATCGATTCTCCCGGCTTACAGTGAAAGCGCCGTGAATCACGGAAAGAAGCTCGTTGGAGTGCTGTTAATGAAAGCAGGGTTAGTGCTTTTAATCGCTGTGATTACAGGGATCATCACCTTGCTTTATGAGTCAGTCAAAGTCACGAATGGCGTAGAAGGTTATGGGTTTGTCGTCTTTTTGATCTGTATCACCATGTGGGGATTATTTAAATATCGTACCGAAATCTTTGAAGTAGCGTCTGCAGGGATGGTTCAAGGTCAACAAATGGTCGAAAGAACCACAACAAGCACATTCCACAAATTGGGGGATGCTGGTGAGAACGGATTCAAGGGTGCAAAGAGAATGATTAGCCAAGGTTACCGGAACCACCAAAGAAAAACCCGTCATGACGAGCTTTTGGAAGGACGAAAAGCCCCTACAAATGATGCCGTTAATAGCAGAGGTTGTTCTGAACATCGTAAAGCGGTCGGCGAAACGAATCAAAAAACGGGAAGCCACTTAACAGCATTGTCTAAAGGGACCTTCACACCTTCCTCTTCTCGAAATCCAGGAACGGCTATTGTCCATTTGGAGGAGTATAAACACCGCAAGGGTGAAAGAGCAAATGCTAACCATCCTTCCAAACGTTCGACGGATAATCCTAGAAAAAACAAGCCTTCCAGTCAAAAAACAATTGAAACAAGTCGACCTTCTCAACGAAAATCTTCAGGGAGTATGGATAGTAAAAATGAGGTAGCATCTTCAAGAGAACCCTCTAAAAACCTTACGAAATGGGAAGCACAACAACAGACCAATAGAAAAAAAGCCAAACAATCCACTGAAACAATCAAGAGATCAGAAAGCCGGAAACCAAAGTCCTGGGATCCGAAACGACGAAAATGATGGGTAAAGAGCTGTTTGATGATAAATCACATCTTAATCCATGACAGGTTTCATTCGTTTGAATTGCTTTTTAGAAAGGAGCGCATATGCAAGGTGATCTGAAGAAAGGTATAAAGGATACAGGTACATTTGCGAAGAATCCCTTAACCTGGATACTTGCAGGGCTCCTTCTTCTTACCTCTCTTTTCGGGATCGCATTATTCATTTCGATTAGTCTTGGTGGGGTGAATCAGTTTGACTCTGGCATGTCTCGTGAAGGAGCCGACGGAACCGCCCAGGTATCTGCAAAAGTGATGCGGTATGAGGCTCTTGTGCGGAAATATGCGAAAGAATACGGGATTAGTGATTATGTAGGGCTGATCATGGCTCTTATCCAACAAGAAACAGGAGGAAGACAGTTAGATGTGATGCAAGCTTCGGAATCCGTGGGGCTTCCTCCTGGAACCATTACAGATCCTGAATATTCCATTCAGATCGGAGTGAAGTATTTTGCAGAAATGATGAAACAAGCGAAAGGGGATATTCCTCTTGCCTTGCAGGGCTATAACCTCGGGAATGGTTTCATCGCGTATGCATTAGAACGTGGTGGTTATTCCAAAGACGTAACCATTGAGTTTAGTAAGATGATGGCTGCAAAGATAGGGTGGAACCGATATGGCGACGTAAACTATGTCGAGCACGTGCTCCGTTATTACAATCCTGAAAATGGAAGCGTCATGGTTAAGGGAGATGGCACGCAATCGTTTGATGTAGAAGAAGTGCATTCGACCATGAAACAGTTTCTTGGCCAACCCTATGTATGGGGAGGACGAACACCCGCAGCAGGAGGCTTTGATTGTTCCGGATTACTCGAATATGCGTTTGCACAGGTCGGTGTTGACCTTTCTGGGACGGCCCAATCACAATACGATAAAACGATAGCTGTTCCAGAAGATCAGGTAAAAGCAGGCGATCTTGTCTTTTTCTCCACCTATAAATCCGGTGCTCCCCATGTCGGGATGTATGTTGATGAAGGGAAGTTTATTAATGCCAATAGTAGCAATGGGGTCACCTATTCTTCTGTTGAAGAGTGGAAAGGATTATATCCCTTTTTAGGTTTTAGGCGTATTCCGTAATCGGAGGTGAAAAAAGTATGGAAACCGATCAAAAGAAACGTTATCTTTTCCTCATGATAAGTTTTATTACTGTGATTATCGCCATCCTGTATGTCACCAGTCTACGTATACAGTTGCAAGAAGTAAGGGCGAACCAGGATCATTATGAAAAAGAGATCAAATCCCTAACATCGATCCAAAACACTGACGCATTAAAGGTCAATCAGGAATTCCTGGAACACTTTTTCACCTACCAAACAATTGCCGAACGATATGAGAATATTCAGCCTTTGATGACCGATCAGGGATTCAATGCAACCCACCCTTCGGGAACAAAACCTCCAAATTCGGAACAATCCGTAAAGTCATCTATGGTCGGCTTAAAATCGTTTGAATATCAAGAATCAAAGACAGAAGCTGAATTCTTCAATGAATTTAAGCTTAGTACAGAATTTAATGATGTCACCAACACGGAAACAGTCATTGTTAAAACCTCTTTAATTTATGTGAAAGAGCAAGGTTGGAAGATCAATGATGTCGAGTTTATCGGGCAATTAACAGGACGAGAATAATTACATTAGAGGAGAGACATGACGAAAAGTACAAGATAACCGATGATCCCGAATGGTGGATATGTCGTCCTTCAAACAATATATTTAATGAAATGTGTTACGCCGTCCAAAGCATCCACATTTTCAAAGGGTTTAGTGGGGTCGGGTTTAAAAGTTAAATAAAAATATATGAAAATAATTCAATTTACAAACCATAAAAAGCGTCTGATTCTTATTCCATCGTTTAATTTGATCTGAACTGCTAATATTTTTGTCGATTTCCAAAAAACTGGGCACAATTATAAAAAGCAATTAGCCTAATTTCCTCTCCTCAATGGTTTAAGTAAGAAAATTAGGCTTTTTTCTATATCTAAGTAAAACTTCTAGTTTGAAGAGGATCTGTCAATTTTATCTTAAAGATTGGGAACTATGGATGGATATGATAGTAATAAAACATCTCATCTTTGTAATCTATGTGATAGTTGGAAAAAGGAATACAAGGAATAGGTAGCAATTGATAGATGAATTAAATTATTCTTCTCTAACAGCATAATGGTCTACAGCAAAACTAAAAATGACTTTAAACATAAATAATGACAACACAGCGAGTAAAACTATAGGGACCGCTTTAGATAAGAGCAGCAGCATACTCACCCCTGAAACCGCTAAAAATATGGCGATTGTACGTTGGGCATTATTAGTGGTCAACGCATTCACGATCAGAGCTGATATAACCGTAAATACCCATACCAAGATACTGACACCGTAGTAATCACCGAATAACCAGGCCAAAATAATAGGCTGAACATGAATGGATATAAAAATTAAACGTCTCCTGGCGTTCTCTCTATAGTATAGATTGGTTGAAAATGATAAATTAGCAATAACGCCTCCTGTAATATCTACTATTAGTAAGGTAAATAAAACAATTTTCCAAATGGCTAGATCTTGCCACTCAGAGTAGGTAAGTGTTAAAAGTAAAACTGTCATTCCTGTGCAAAATAAAAGCGTTAACCACAACTCTACTAAAGAAATTCTCTTACCGAACAATTCATGTAAAAAAGTAGGTATTTTAACAGGTACCATGGTCAACATCCTTACTATTTCAATCGAAAAAAGTATTCTTGTTAAGAACAATAGAAAGATGATCCATCAAAAGGAACACCAGTAATTCTTAAAACGTTTTGTCAAACCAGGAGTGTGTGATCATCAACAGCATTACTCTAGGGTAGACCTTACAAATTCTATTGTACTAGAAATAATCGAAAAATCGTCTTTAGAAACGAATGTTTTTTCCATGTTAAGTTATAACCAGACTTTGAAATAAACATTAAATCATATTTTCTTGTACTTTTTCTAAGCCAAAAGGTACATTTATAAATATTTTATAGAAATTTTTGTTCTACACACAAATCGTTTTTAATGATGAAAGTTCTTTTACATTTGAAACACCTGCCAAGGATATGGAAACCTTTGTTTCTTCAATGATGTTCTCTAATACCCTTTCCACACCCGATTGTCCATCTACAGCCAATCCGTAAACAAAGGGTCTTCCAATAAACACTGCATTCGCTCCTAAAGCCAGCGCCTTTACAACATGCGATCCACGGCGAATTCCGCTATCTAAAAGGACAGGGATCTTCCCCTTTACTTCCCCGACAATAAGCGGGAGAGCATCAATAGCTGAAATAACTCCATCCAGTTGTCTTCCACCGTGATTAGAAACAATAATTCCATCTATTCCGTTTTCCACAGCAAGCCGTGCATCTTCAGGATGAAGAATCCCTTTTAATAAAATAGGCAAAGAAGTCTTTTCTTTTAAGGCAGAAACATGTTTCCAGCTAAGGGTTGGATGATGGATATTTTCCAATATCCCCTGAATAATCGATTCAGAGTCCTGATTTTCAAGAAAGCTAAGGAAGACCGGATCTGTTTCATAATTTGCTTTTCCATGACCAAGCTTTAGTGGAGAAAAGCGATTACGTAAATCTTTTTCACGCCAGCCCATCATAACCGTATCGACAGTTAGTACAATCGCTTCATAGCCAGCTTGCTCTGCTCTTTTTACCATATTGAAAGAAACCTCTTCATTGTTTGACCAATAAAGCTGAAACCATTTTGGACTAGCGCCGGTTGCCGCTGCTACGTCCTCGATCGAATAGCTGGACACCGTACTTTGTACAAAAGGAACTTGGTGTCTGGCTGCTGCCTTGGCTGCAGCAATGTCTGCTTGATCATGTGCAAGCTTTAGCATTCCGACTGGAGCAAGAAAGATTGGATAAGAATACTTCTGACCAAACAATTGAACGGACGTATCTAAATTGGAAACATCACTTAAAACCCTTGGAACAATAGAAAGCTTTGCGAAAGAAGTTGTATTTTTTCTTAATGTTTCTTCATCGCCTGCACCTGAGTGAACATAACCAAATCCACCGACCGACATCTTTTTTCTTGCCTCTTGTTCTAAATCCTTGTAGGAAATTGGAAAGGATTCAACCGAACTAATATTCTGTAATAAAGCATCCTTACTTGTAGATGTACTCATTTTTCATCATTTCTCCCCTTACCCCAAATTGTTTGTATTATATTAAAATAATACAATATGAAATTAGCAAATTCTAAATATTTAATCATTTTCTTGCTAAAATTTATAGCAGTACTCCACTAAAGTCAATCACGAAATCCATATTCCATTCTTTGATAAAATAGATTGACTTCCCTTTTAAACAGGTTTATTATCAATATATTAAAATTTAATAAAAATTCTCTTATTGAGAGTGGCTGAGGGACTGGCCCTGTGAAGCCCGGCAACCATTCATGGTGACTATGTCATGAACAGGTGCTAAATCCTGCAAAATACCCGGTGTATTTTGAAAAATGAGAGAGGTACTTACTTTTTATGTATATTTATGCCTCTCTTTTTGAGAGGCATTTTTATTTTCTAAAGATTTTCAAGACGGAAAGGAGGGGATATGATGTCAATATCCGTTGTAAAAGGAGCACCGGGTCATTATCGAATCGGTGATGGGGTCCTTAAAGAGATAGAATTTCTATTATTTGAACTCAAGATTCGAAAAATTCGTATTATAAGCGGGAAAAAGGCATGGAATGCTGTTCACGCTTATTTGCCCGAAAAAATCAAAAAATTGGCCGATTCAAACATTACTTTTGTAGAAGGACATTGTACTTTACAAAAGGCTGAACATATTTCAGAACAGCTATTAGCAGATTCTGCTGATGCTGTCATCGGAATTGGAGGAGGAACGGCATTAGACATTGCTAAAGCATCCGCTGTTAAAGCAGGTATCAAATCGATCTTAATTCCTACGGTTGCATCTACATGTGCCGCATGGACTCCACTAAGTGTGTTCTATGACGAAAATGGGGTTTTCACACATTATACAGAATTCCCTTTAGCCAATACCCTTGTACTTCTTGAGCCCGCCATAATTGCAAAGGCTCCAGTACAGTACTTAAGAGCGGGAATAGGCGATACTTTGGCGAAATTTTATGAAGCTGAAGCATTAATTTCTTCATTTTACAAAAATGATGCACTTCCTGTTTGGCTTCAGGTTTCACGATTCACTGCAACCATATGCAGAGATGTTCTGTTAAAGGATGCAGAAGGGGCAATCCAGTCTGCCTCTGAAGGAAGGGTTTCTGAAGAACTGGTTAGGGTGATTGAAACCATTATCATGACAGGTGGCATGGTTGGAGGCTTTGGTGGAAAAGCCGGAAGAGTAGCTGGTGCCCATTCTGTTCATAATGGCCTTACGGAAGCAAAGGAAGTGAAGTCCTTCTTACACGGGGAGCTTGTTGCATATGGAATACTGATCCAATTAGATTTAGAAAATAAAGAGCAGGAGCTAACCAAACTGTTAAGCTATTACCATAAGTGGGGTCTTCCGATTAGTTTGAAAGATTTATCCATTAATCCCGAGAATCAAGCTCTTCTAGGGAAAATTATTAAAAAAGCAACACTTCCACAAGAATCCATACATTTTATGGATGTACAAATTACAGAAGAAGGTCTGTTGGCCGCCATCAAAAAAGTTGAAAATCTTACGTATTCTAAAGTGAACTAAATCTTGCATATTAATAACGGTATAAATTTAAATCCGACTAAAAATATGAATTTACTACGAAAAGGGGAATAAACATGAAAAAGTGGTTGTTAGCTAGTTTATTTGTTTTAGTGACTTCAGCTCTCGCAGCTTGCGGTGGAAGTAGTGAAACAAGCGGTTCAAAAGAGGAAAAAGCAGAAGGCTTATATAGTGATGAAAAACTGGTTGTAGGGGTAACCGCAGGACCTCATGAACAAATTCTTGAAAAGGTTAAAGAGCTTGCTAAAAAAGAAGATTTAGACATTGAAATTAAAGTATTTACAGATTATGTAATGCCAAATGTCGCTTTAGCCGAAAAAGAACTTGATCTTAACATTTTCCAAACAGAGCCATACTTTAATGCATTTAAAGAGGACCGAAAATTAGACCTTGTGAAATCATTTGATACTGTAACATTCCCAATGGGCATGTATTCATTAAAAGTAAAAGATATTGCTGATCTAAAAGAAGGCGCAAAAATTGGTTTACCTAGTGATCCGACAAACAGCGGGCGCGCATTGCTTCTATTTGAAAAAGCCGGGTTAATTAAGTTGAATCCAGACACTGGTATTAACTCAACCGTAAAGGATATTGTTGAAAACAAAAATAATTATGAGTTTATTGAACTTGATTCTGCCCAAATTGCACGTCAGCTGGACGAGCTTGATGCAGCAGCGATTAATACGAACTTTGCTATTGAAGCTGGATTTACACCATCAAAAGATGCCATTTTTATCGAGCCTAAAGATTCTCCATATGTAAACCATGCCGCTGTAAGAACGGAAAACAAGAACGATGAAATTTTAACAAAGTTAGCAGACATTTACCGAAGTGAAGAAATCGCAAAATTCATTGAAGAAGAATTCGAAGGATCAGTAATTCCATCTTGGTAATAGAAAAACCGGAAGCGCCCGTTTAGCAACATATGGACTGGATTAAGCCTATCTTATGTACTTTTAATGTTAAAGCTCATTGTTAATATTGCTCACTATGTTGATTGGAGTGGAAAGCACGAGACTCCTACGTACGGGAAAAGCAGGTTAAGGGAGACCTCACAGGCGCGTCATGCGCCGAGGAGGACCGGGCTGCCAGCAGAAAGTGAGTGCCTGGAGCAGAAAAAAACCGGCAAGTTTAACTTTCAAAAAAGATTTTACTTATTAAACTAGAACCTATTTATTTTGATTACACGAGCTTAGAAGGGGGTTTTACAAATGATTGAACTAGTTGGAATCTCAAAAACTTTTACAGCTAAAAAAGGTTCAATTCATGCATTAAAAAATGTTTCTATTTCTGTAAAAAAAGGTGAAATCTATGGTGTGATTGGATACAGCGGCGCAGGAAAAAGTACTCTTATCCGCTGTGTGAACCTTTTAGAAAAGCCTGATACAGGGTCTGTAAAAGTAAATAATGTAGATTTGACAAAGCTATCAACTGG
This sequence comes from Alkalihalobacillus sp. TS-13, assembly GCF_019720915.1. Lineage (GTDB taxonomy): Bacteria > Bacillota > Bacilli > Bacillales > Fictibacillaceae > Pseudalkalibacillus. Next base: position 3,046,806 of record NZ_JAHKSI010000001.1, on the reverse strand, counting down.
AAAACTCCGTGAATCTCGAGGAAAAATCGGGATGATTTTTCAGGGGTTTAATCTACTAAAAACAGCGACTGTATTCGAAAATATAGCACTTCCACTAAAGCTTACCGGGTTAAGCAAAGATGAAGTAGAGAAACGTGTTACAAAGTACTTAAGCATTGTAGGCCTTGAAGAGAAGCATCACGCTTATCCTTCTGAGCTTTCAGGAGGACAGAAGCAGAGAGTAGCAATTGCACGTGCATTAGCACATGAACCGGAAGTCCTTCTTAGTGATGAAGCTACAAGTGCACTGGATCCTGATACGACAGAAGCCATTTTGGATCTATTGTTAAAAATCAACAAAGAGTTTGGAATTACCATCCTGCTCATTACCCATGAAATGAATGTCATTCAACGAATTTGTGACCGGGTAGCCGTCATGGAAAATGGAGAGGTTATTGAGGATGGAACAACAAGAGAAATTTTCACATCACCAAAGCATCAAACAACGAAGCGATTCATTAACAGCCTTTTTTCACATCAAATACCGGATGAAATCCTTTTGAACTTAAATAAAACAGGTCAAGTAGCTACCCTTTCTTTCTTTGGAGAATCATCAGGAGAGCCTGCTTTGGCTTTAGTAAGTAAGAAGTTTAATGTTTATCCAAACATATTATCAGGCAGTATTACCCGCTTAAAGGAAGAATCATTTGGTCAGCTTTTAATTCACTTAAAGGGTGATGCAAATGAAATTGAAAAAGCCTTACGCTTCTTAGAACAACAACATGTACATGTGGAAGGAGTGAGAGTTAGTGAAAGTAAGAATAGACGAATTTCTTGATCTTTGGGGCAGTGATCTTTGGGAAGCTACCATCCAAACGTTCCAGATGGTCGGAATTTCATTAGCCTTTTCAATCGTAATTGGTTTACCGTTAGGAATCCTGCTTGTTCTAACTCGACCAGGTAAAGCCTTAGCAAACAAGTATGTTTACCAAGTTTTAAACGTTGTCATCAATATAATACGTTCTGTGCCATTTATTATTTTACTGTTCTTCATACTTCCTTTTACAAAAATGATTGTAGGGACATCGATCGGGGTTAAAGGTGTAATTGTTCCATTGGTTGTATTTACAGCTCCATATATTGCGAGATTAATGGAATCTGCTCTATTAGAGGTAGACCGTGGAGTTTTAGAGGCCTATGAGGCGATGGGAATAAAAACAAGACATATTATTTGGCACGTGCTTGTAAGAGAATCACGTTCATCCATTATTCTTGGCTTAACCATTGCTACCATTGGTTTAATTGGAGCATCTGCTATGGCTGGGTTAGTTGGTGGAGGCGGACTTGGAGACCTTGCCTACCGCTATGGACATCTTCGTTATGAAGTGGACGTCATGTATATTACCGTTATTTTGCTTATCATTCTTGTCCAAGGACTTCAATCAGGCGGAAACCGCTTGGCAGCCCGGTTGAAGAAGGATTAAATATTAATAAGATACAAGCCTAATAAGGGAAGGCCTAACAATGGAGCTGATAGGCCTTCCCTATTTATATCTTATATCTTCGATTAGCAAACTCTAAACACCGCATTATCTCTAGTAATAAGACAGCTTTTTTTCTAATCGTTCAGTTGGTGTTTGATAAAGACCAATTGAAGCAAAAGCTCTACTTTCTCATAATTTTTGTTGCAATTCCGAGGAAGAAACAAGTCCAATTTTCGTTCGAAAGCTCTTCATCTAAAGGTGTTTTTCCAAATTCCTTACCCACAACGGTCACTTTCCCCTCCGTAGGATAATAGGCATTTAGTAGAAGTGCAGTTTTTCCTGCGCCATTTAAACCAAAAAGCACCCAATTTTCCCCTTTATGTATCGTCCAAATTATGTTCTTTAAGATCCAGTTTTTATCCTTAACCAAAGATACATTTTCGAGATTTACAATCAAAATCATCATACTCCTTTTGGTCATAATGTTTCGTTCTTTTATTATTTTGTTATGGAGTATATTCATTTTCCAAAGTTTGAGTATTAACCTTCTAACTCTTGTCTGGTATAGGCTATCGGGTATCTTTTCAAATCCTCGGATCATTTTTAAGTGGAGGGTTGAAAGATTCCCAAGATACCTAAATATTTTTAAAAATATCCTGAGTGTAACGTTTGTTCAGCATTAAGGTTTTTGATTGCTATGAACCTATTAAACTACATAACAAACGCGCTGGATAGAATCCTCTACAAAAAGGTTTAACCATGGATTGGATTCAAAGGGATTTCAAATACCTCCCGAATAGCGCTCTAAAAATAGGAATTTTAAGAATTTTCCTAAAACCCCTTGATTACTGAAAGCACTTACAATATAATATCACAAAAGGTTACTATGAATTTTTAAAGGTAATAATGAAATCTAAAATCTAGCTATACCAAATGGAGGACAGTATGCTAAATGTTTTGAAAACGCTTAACTCTTCCCTTAATCTCGCTGATGTGAGGGATCTTTCCTTTTTACAGTATGGAAGAGTGATAGAAGATTTCCCAGTATTGAAAATGGAACAACTTATGGAAGAAAACGAAATTCCTAGAACAGGTAATGTATATGTTCCTTCAGTACCATCTTGGGAAGAGGGAGACTTAAAGCCATTACTTGAAACGACCTACTACGGGGGAATGGAGATTCAAATCGGCTATTGTAATGGTAATAACTCATGCCTGAATGCTCTTGAATACCACAAAGGTAGTGAAATTAATGTTTCCATTACGGATTTCGTCCTTCTTGTCGGGCATTTAAACGATCTGGTTGACGGGTCATTTCCCGTAGAGGATGTTACAGGATTTTTTGTTCCGAGAGGAATGGCTGTCGAGTTGTATCAAACGACCCTTCATCTTGCTCCATGTAAGGTGACAACTGAGGGATTCAAATGTGCTGTCGTCTTACCACGCGGTACCAATACACCGCTTTCAGAGGAAGAACAAGGAAAAGATCCTTTATTATTCATGCGTAACAAATGGTTGATTACCCATCCCGATACAGAGCGTTTTGTATCGAGCGGAGCACATGTAGGAATAAAAGGTCCTAATGTTTCGTTAATTTATCCAGAATAACCATAAACGTTATAATAAAAAAAGGAGGAATAACGAATATGTGGTTTACGTTATTGTCTTGTGTGCTGTTCATGGCATTGGTAGGTTGGATATCGTACCAAAAATCGAAGGGATCGGTCAATGATTCAGATGGATACTTTCTTGCCGGACGTGGGTTGACGGGTGGGTTCATCGCAGGCTCACTTTTACTGACTAATCTTTCGGCGGAACAGCTGATAGGATTGAATGGACAAGCATATCGGTCCAACTTGTCCAACATGGCCTGGGAAGTCACTGCAGCTTTTGCAATTGTAATCATGGCGTTGATTCTATTGCCAAGGTACCTTGGCGGTGCTTTCTCGACACTTCCTCATTTTCTAAGTACTCGTTATGATGAGGGGGTAAGACGTTACACGGTTATTTTATTTATGTTAGGTTATGTATTTGTAACGATTCCTTCTGTCTTGTATTCAGGAGCTCTTGCTGTACTAAAACTATTTGATGTCCCGGAGCTTTTGGGTATTTCTTTCGAACAATCTGTTTGGGTCACCATTTGGGTGATTGGGATTATTGGCGCCATATATGCAATTTTCGGAGGATTGAAAGCGGTTGCGATATCGGATACATTAAATGGGATTGGTTTGATGGTAATCGGGCTCATTGTTCCGATATTAGGATTTATCGCGCTTGGTAATGGCGATATGCTGGAAGGAATGAAGACAATTACTACGCAGCACGCAGAAAAGCTGAATGCTGTAGGATCCTCGACAGATTCCGTCCCTTTTAGTGCAATCTTTACTGGTATGATTTTCATGAATATGTTCTATTGGGGAACCAATCAATATGTGATTCAGCGTACTTTAGGAGCAAAAAGCCTTGCTGAAGGGCAGAAAGGTGTTCTTTACTCAGGATTCTATAAACTTGCTGTCCCATTCTTAATGATGATTCCGGGTGTCATTGCGTTCCATTTATACGGAGACAAGTTGAATCCGATCGATTTAGCTTATCCTGCAATCGTATCGAATCTATTGCCGACGTTTATGTCAGGATTGTTCCTTGCTGTTTTACTGGGGGCGGTTTTCTCTAGTTTCAACTCTCTTTTAAACAGTGCCGCCACAATGTTCGCTTTAGACATTTATAAAGCAGGAGTCAATAAAAACGCAACAGATAAGCAAGTCATCACGATCAGTAAATACTTCGGGAGTATACTTGCATTAGTTTCTTTCTTTATTGCTCCTATGCTCATGAATGCACCTCAAGGTCTCTGGGATCTGATCCGTCAATTTACTGGATTTTTCAACATCCCGATCATTGCTATTGTGTTAGTCGGTATCGTTTCCAAACGTATCCCTTCAATTGGTGCTAAAGTTGCGATCATTTTTCATGTCATCACGTATTATATGCTTGTTTGGGGATTGACTCAGTTCTTTGGAATTGAGATCACGATGAACTTCATCCATATCTCAGCGATTCTGTTTATCATTGAGGTAGCGATTATGATGGTTTTTGGCAAAATTCGTCCACTTCCACAGCCGTTTACGTTTAAAGCAAACTCAAAAGTGGATATGGTTCCTTGGAAGTACACGATGCCAGTTACGGTTGTTCTGATCAGTTTAGTCGTCGGTATGTATCTATTATTCTCACCAATTGGTGTTGCTTACACTGAAGGCATCGTATCGAATTGGTTCTTTCCTTCAGTTGCCGTTCTGTTAATAATCACTGTAATCTGTTATTCGTTCGCCTTGAAGAGCTGGAATAAGAAATATGCTGGATATCTTAAAAAGAAACATGAAGAAGCTGTTCGAATTACGAACAATAAAACAGCTTAACCATCAAGAAGGGAGAGGGAAACGTTATGGCAGTGAATACATCAGAGACATCTTTTAACGTAATTGAAAAAGAAAACGATGGATTTGAAGTGCGACTTGATGGTTGCTTGATTTTCGAACATCTTGTAAACCGACCGTTTATCTTTGTTGGTCGTGGTGAAGAAACAATTGACATGTATCGGGGTAACTTCAAGATTCAAGATTACCTTGTTGAACGTGTTCCGCTAGGAGATGCGACAGTTACAAAACACGAAGATGGATATGAAATTTTGTTCCGTCGTTCCTACGGTGACAAACACATATTGTCTATTCATCTGACTCAAGATGACGATGCTCTTAAAGTAGACTTTGATTTGAAGGACAAATCTCTTAATCGTTTTTGGATAAGAGTCCATGCGGATAAAGAGGAGAAAGTTTACGGGTGTGGAGAACAATTATCTCATTTTAATATGCGAGGGAAAAACTTCCCGCTCTGGACGTCTGAGCCGGGTGTCGGAAGGAATAAGAAAACCTATACGACATGGCAGGCTGATGTAAAAGATCAAGCCGGAGGGGACTATTACAATACCAATTTCCCTCAACCGACGTTCATCTCTACAAAAAAGTATTTCTGCCATGTTGAAACGACAGCGTACGCAGATTTTGATTTCCGGCATGACGATTTTCATGAATTACAAATATGGGAAATCCCATCCCATATCCTTTTTGAACGAGCATCTACTTATAAAAAGCTTGTGACACGTATGACAGCACGATTAGGGCGACAACCTGAACTGCCGGATTGGTCATACAACGGCATATGGCTAGGCATTCAAGGTGGTACAGATGTCGTGGAAGAAAAGCTTGAACGTGCCTTTCAAAAAGGGTTGAAAGTAGGAGCGGTTTGGTGCCAGGATTGGCAAGGGAAAAGGGTGACTTCTTTCGGTAAACGTTTGAGATGGAATTGGCAATGGCATCCGGAAGAATATCCGAATCTCGATAAAAAGATCCATGAATGGAAAGAGCGGGGCATTCGCTTTTTGGGCTATATCAACCCATATGTTGTGAAGGAAGGCCATTTATATGAAGAAGCTAAGCAAAAAGGGTTCCTGGCGCTAGCTGAAGACGGTGGAGATTACCTTGTCGATTTTGGTGAATTTTATTGTGGGGTCGTTGATTTTACGAATGAAAAAGCTTATGAATGGTATAAGTCTGTAATCAAGGAAAACTTGATTGATTTTGGCCTGGACGGCTGGATGGCTGATTTCGGTGAATACTTGCCTACTGACATCAAACTTTCCAACGGAAAACCTGCAACGATCATGCATAATGCTTGGCCTGCTTTATGGGCAAAGGTGAATCATGATGCTTTAAAGGAAGCGGGAAGATGGGGAGATATCGTTTACTTTATGCGTGCAGGATATACCGGAACTCAGGCAACTTGTCCATTGCTCTGGGCAGGTGATCAAAGTGTCGACTGGAGCCTGGATGATGGATTGGCTTCTGTGATCCCTGCAGCATTATCAGCGGGTATGACAGGTTGTGGGATCCATCATAGTGACATAGGTGGTTACACCAGTCTACATGGCAACAAACGATCCAAGGAGCTATTGCTTCGTTGGGTGGAAATGGCTGCGTTCACACCGGTCATGAGGACCCATGAAGGGAACCGTCCAGATGATTGTTTTCAATACGATGGAGATGATGAAACACTAGAGCATTTTGTGAAAATGACAAATGTTTATGTATCATTAGTCCCCTATATGAAGGGTCTTGTGAAACAAAATGCTGAGGAAGGGATCCCTGTCCAAAGACCATTATTCATGGAGTATGAAGAAGATTCTAGATCATACGACATTCAGTATCAGTATATGTTAGGGGCAGACCTTCTTGTCGCTCCAGTATATGAGGAAGGAAGATCCTCCTGGAACGTGTACCTTCCTGAGGATGAATGGGTCCATTTCTGGAGTGGAAAAGAATATCACGGAGGTGACATCGAGGTAGATGCTTCAATCGGACAACCGCCTGTCTTTTACAAGAAACAATCACCTTATAGAGAATTGTTCGATAAAGTCGCTAATGAAAGTGTTGAAAGATAAAACATAACTACCTATTTTAAAAGGTCATTATCTATGATATGATTATAGTAGAAATAACACCGCGGAGAAGGGTTGTGACCAACGTTGTCAAATAAGGTGCTTTATATACCAATCGGCAGGAAGACTTTCGATTTGAAAGCTGGTGAAGAACAGCGGAACAACAGTGTGGAATTTTTGGAACAAATCGCTGATGAATTAATCGAGCCGGGGGAAATCATTACTTCTCCTGAAGAGCTGGATGGATTTTTAGCAGATATAGATGATAGAAATGAAATTGTTACAACGATTTATCAAAGTGTGACATTCGCAGATGGCGAATTTGTCCAAACTCTAATTGAAAACGTTAAAGCCCCCGTTGTAGTCTGGTCTGTACGTGAACCGAGCATAGGCGGAAGACTTCGGCTAAACTCCCTTACAGGAGGTAATAGTACGAGTCATGTGCTCCGATGTATGAATCATCCTTACTCATTCGTATTTGGAAATGCCGATGAAGCACATGTTCAACAGAAAATGAAAAAACAACTACAGGTACATCGATTAATAGGAGAACTTAAACAATTAAAGATCGGAGTCGTCGGAGAACATCCCCCAGGGTTCTTTTTCTCAGGAACGGATGAAGATAAATTACATCAACAAATGGGAGTCACGGTCTCTCGCTTTGATCTTCAGCAGGCTTTTGAAGAATGTGTCAAGCTTCCCCGAAAAAAATGGGAAGGTGCGATCGATCGCGCAGAACGACAAGTGATCGGATTGAACAGAAATGATGAAACGGTAGAGCGTTTTGCACAGTTTTCAACTTATGTAAAAGAAAAGATTGAAGAAGAACATATATCGGCAATTGCGATTCGGTGCTGGCCAGACTTCTTTAATGAATTAGGGGCAGCTGCATGTTCAACACTTTCACAATTCACTGAAGATGGAGTCGTATCGTCATGTGAGTCTGATATTCATGGTTCCATCTCCATGTTCATATTACAGCAGCTGACAGATGGGAGTGCTCCTTACTTAGGAGATATGGTTCATTTGAATGAAGCCAGCAACTCAGTTGTATTCTGGCACTGCGGTGCGGGTGCCTATTCCTTAGCCCATCCGTCCCAGGGGGCACAATCCGGCGTTCACCCGAACCGTAAATTGGGCTTTACAATGGAATTCGGCTTAAAACCTGGGCGTGTTACGCTATTCCGTGTCGGTTACACGCCAGAAGGATATCGGTTGCTTGTCATGCGCGGCAATGCACTTGATACACCTCAACGGTTTAACGGTACTTCCGTGGAAGTTCAGCTTGAAACAGATGTAAACAAAACGCTATATCAGATTATGGAAGAAGGTTTTGAACCTCATTATGCGCTCGTATATGACGATGTTGCAGAAGAGTTAGTCGAGCTCGGCCGGCAGCTGGGATTAGAGACTATTGTCTTTACGAGGGATTGAAGGGAGTCGGAATCATGAAGAAGATTGCCATAGGGCAAGCCGGCGGACCTACAACCGTTATAAATTCGACGCTTGCCGGTTTTGTAAAAGAAATGAGATCTGATTTTTCCTTGTTTTTCATTCGAAATGGATATGAAGGGCTCGTTCGTGACGATTTAATGGAAGGAAACGAGGAAAATACGAATTGGGTCTTAAGACATCAAAATGTTCCTGGAGCGTGCCTTGGTTCAGGGAGGTATCCGTTCACTGATGAAAATATAGAAAAAGCTGTAGGGAACCTTCGTCGACATTCGATTGAAATTCTTGTTTTCATCGGAGGCAATGGCACGATGGAGGCATTGTACAAAGTTGAGAAAGCCGCTGAAGATATGGGTTATGGCTTACAAGTGATTGGGCTTCCGAAGACAGTGGACAATGATATAGGTTGTACGGATCATGCACCTGGGTTTGGAAGCTCTGCAAGGTACGTGGCTCAGGCAACAAGAGATATCAGTCGTGATCTTCATGCCATGCAAAACTTTGAACAGGTACGTATTCTGGAGACGATGGGAAGGAATGCAGGGTGGCTTGCAGCAGCAAGCGGATTATTAAAAACCTTTGAAGAGGAAGGTCCCCACTTTATTGCCCTGCCAGAGCGCCCGTTGAAACAACTTGAATTGCTAAGCTCTGTAGAAGAAGCAGTTCGCAAGTATGGATGTGCAACCGTAGTTGTCAGTGAAGGGGTCAGTTGGTGCGACGGCGTTCAAGTTAAACGAGAGAAAGTCAAAGGTCGTCCTATCCTGGGAGGTATTTCAGAAGAAGTAGAAACCTTCATAAAAAAAGAGTTGAATGTAACGGTCCGTTCAGAGCTTTTAGGCATCAATCAAAGGAGTAGCTCACAATCTGTATCAAGCTTAGACCAGTATGAGTCTTTTCTTACAGGAATCACAGGAGGAAAGTGGGTTAAAGAAGGCTGGACTGGAATGATGGTTTCCATACAAAGAGATGACGATGTTCGTTATAATGTAGATATGAAACCAGTCCAGTTGGAGGATGTGGTAAAAGCAGGCGAAAGAGTGATGCCTGCGGACTTTATCGATAATCGTGAACGCTACTACAAATGGCTACGCCCTCTTGTAGGCGATGAATTACCTACCTATCCTCCACCGATCCAAAGGAGAGACTTATATGTCGACCAACAAATTTAACCCAAACAGCGGAGCACTCTATTTACAAGTTAAAGATGTTCTGATCAAGCGTATTCAAAATGGCGCATGGAAACCAAACACCCTTATTCCCACTGAACAAGAACTGATTAAAGAATTTGATGTGAGTCGTACAACGATCAGGCAGGCTATTTCCATTCTCGTACAAAATGGTTTACTTGAAAAAAAGCAGGGGCGGGGTACCATTGTCAAATCACAACGTCTTGTTGGAAATTTGGGTAGACTTCGGGGGTTTGCGGAGGAAGTGGTAGAAAGAGGCCAAATTCCACACTCGAAACTTTTAAGAGCAGAATTTAAAGAAGATCTCTATCATGAAATGGATATGCTTAAAGTGAAAGAAGGCGAACCAGTTCTTTTAGTTGAACGGATACGTTTTGCTGACGAGATTCCTATTGCACTTGAGCGTACATGCTGGCCAAAGGAAATAGGCGACATTTTAATCAAATGTGATTTGAACCAAGCGAGATATTATGAAGTACTCGAACAATATAATTATTATTTAAAAAGTGCGAACGAAAAAATCACAGCCATCAATGCAACGATCAATGAAGCTGATTCTTTAGGGATCCGCCCAGGTGAAGCTCTGTTAGAAATGACACGGTTAAGTCTTGGTGTAAATGATCATCCCATTGAATACACAAAAACCAAATACCGAAGCGACAAGTATCACTATAATATTGAACTGGATAGGTAGAAAGGAGAAACAAATGCCATTTATTAATGGGAAGGAAATGTTAGAGCATGCTCTTCAAAACGGTTATGGAGTTGGTGCGTTCAGTGCACATAATGCCGAAACCATCCAAGCGATTTTGGAAGCTGCTGAAGAAGAACAATCACCAATCATGATCCAGGTGGGGCAAAAAGTCATTCAAAATATCGGTCTTGAGCCCATGATGGTTCTGATCGAAAGCTTTGCAAAGGATTACTCTATTCCTGTTGCCATTCACCTTGATCATAGCCGTCAATTCCAACAAACGATGCAAGCGATTCAATTAGGGTTTCAATCGGTGATGTTCGATGGTTCAGGACTTTCATTTGAGCAGAATGTTTCAACAACCAAAAAGGTCGTGGATATAGCAAGGTCGCTTGGAATTGGAAGTGAAGGGGAGATTGGAAAAATCGGTGGTACTGAAGACGATATAACAGTAGATGAAAAGGATGCTTTCATTACAACAACAGAGGAAGCAGCCGCATTTGTTGAAGCAACAGGAGTTGATTACCTGGCTGTTTCGATTGGAACTGCTCATGGTATTTATAAGCAAACACCAAATCTGCGGTTTGAGAGACTTCAGAAAATTTCCGAAGCCGTAGAACGCCCTATCGTCCTTCATGGAGGGTCTGATGTTCCGGATGATCAGGTCAAAAAAGCAATCTCTTTCGGTGTTGCCAAAATTAATGTGGATACAGAACTTCGACAGGCATTTACAAGAGGAATTCAGGAAATTTTCGATGAAAATAGGGAAGACTTTGTACTCGCCAATTCGTTAGGCAATGGGAAACGACGGATGAAAGAAAAGGTTCAGGAAAAGATTCGAGTGTTCGGAAGCCAGGAAAAAGCGCAAGTGCTTTTATCGGCCAAAAAGGTAATGACGTTATAATCTATAGGGAGGTATGTTTTGTATGACCACAACAGTTTCAATTGAAAATCTGGGTTTATTCATTGATGGGCAATGGCGCGTGAAACGAACAACTTCCGATGTGTTAAACAAATATACACAACAAGTAATTGCAAAAATTTCTGTTGCAGAAGAGCAAGATGTCCGGGATGCGGTGACAGCAGCAAAACAAGCCATTACGAAATCCTTTCATCCATATGAGCGATATGCCGTATTAAAAAATGCAGCTGAAGGCCTAAGAGAACGTCTCGAGGAGTTAGCAACAATCCTTGCTGAAGAAGTGGGAAAGCCGATTTCCGAGTCAAGAGGCGAGGTGGAACGTGCAGCCCTGACATTAGAAATTTCAGCAGAAGAGGCAAAGCGGATCCATGGAGAGGGTGTTCCTGTTGAATCCGCGCCTGGATCGGAAAATCGACAAGCTTTTACAAGACGAGTACCGGTTGGCGTAGTGGCAGCGATCACCCCTTTCAACGTCCCATTGAATCTAGTTTGCCATAAGGTTGGCCCTGCGTTAGCTGCGGGGAACAGTGTTGTATTAAAACCAGCTGAAGTTACCCCTGTGTCTGCGATTGTGTTATCCGAAATATTCGAAAAAGCAGGCTTACCTGTCGGCCGATTGAATGTTGTGACAGGAGCAGGTCCGAAGATCGGAAACTGGCTTCTTGGGAATGATGACGTTGATATGTTTACGTTTACAGGAAGCCCGAAAATTGGTCGACTGATTAAAGAAAAAGCGGGACTACGGAAGGTATCCTTAGAATTAGGAAATAACTCGGCGACCATCGTCCATAAGGATGCTGATATTGAACAATCTGCTACTCTGGTTGCTCAGAAAAGTTTCAACAATGCGGGACAGGTATGTATTTCTGTTCAGCGAGTATACGTTCATGAAGAAATTTATCAATCCTTCCTGAACAAAATGAAAGACGTAACAAATTCATTTGTAGTAGGGGACCCAAAAAATGAAGCTACGAATATTGGTCCGATGATTGCTGAAAAAGAGGCTGTGAGAGTAGAAAATTGGGTCAACGAAGCTATTAAAGAAGGGGCAAATGTTGAAACAGGTGGAAAACGAAATGGTGTATCTTATGAACCTACTATTCTTTCAAATGTGAACGATGATATGAAGGTGTGTAGAGAAGAAGTATTTGGACCGGTCGTAGCCGTTTCGACTTATAATGATGTAGATGATGTGATTGCTCGGGTCAATGATTCAGAATATGGCCTCCAAGCCGGATTGTTTACGAATGACCTTGCATTCGCGATGAAAGCGGCAAATCAGATAGAGGTGGGTGGCCTTATCATCAATGATACTTCCGGTTATCGTGTGGATCATATGCCATATGGTGGCGTTAAGAAAAGCGGAAGTGGAAAAGAGGGGCCGAAATATGCCATCGAAGAAATGACAGAGGAACGGATTGTGGTCTTTAATTTATAGCGTTGTGATAAGGAGAATGAACCATGTCCATAATAAGTATTATGCTGCCTATATTTTTCGTGTTTGGGGTAGGGTATTTTGCACAGCGATTATTGAAACTGGATACAAATATCCTATCTAAACTTGCAATCTATGTAATGGTTCCTTTTCTGGTTTTCCGCACTTTTTATGAGCAGCCTATAAATACTTCTTATGGATATTTAGCACTCTATATGATTGGATTGTGCACAGTTATCATTGTAATGGTAAGTGTTCTATCAAAAGTATATGGATATAGTGAACCGGAACGTAGTGGTTTGATTTTAGCTTCAGCATTCATGAATAACGGGAATTATGGTACTCCCCTCATTTTCTTTTTGTTTGGGGCAGCAGGAATGGAAACAGCTATCATTTTAATGGTAATCCAACAATTATTGATGAGTACGCTCGGAGTCTATTATGCCGCAAAAGGGAGTCCAGAGGGCGGCGGCGTATCAGCGGCTCTCAAATCTATAAAAAGAATGCCGATGGTCTATGGAGCTATGATCGGTCTTGCTTTCCAATATCTTCGTATCCCACTGGATAAAGGTATAATGGAGGGCGTCGATTTTATCGCTGATGCAGCTATTCCTGTCATCATGATTACGCTAGGCATGCAGCTTGCGAATATAAGAGTCAAAGAAGTGGATTGGAAAAAACTTTCTACGGCATTAACTTTAAAACTTATTGGTGCGCCTATTATTGCAGCACTGTTCGTGTGGCAGATGCCTCTGGATGAGATGACTAAGCAAATCATGATCATTATGGCTGCTACACCTACTGCAGCAAATACGACCATGATTGCAATCCAGTTTCAGACTGAACCGCAAAATGTTTCAACCGCAACATTAGTAACAACAGTCGTAAGTCTGATTACAATACCACTTGTTATCCAATTGACAATGTAAACGAATCACTAACATTCAATAGAACAATGGCAATTTTATGGAAAATAGTAGTTGATTACTGACCTTGTTATGTTTCAACAGAAAAAAATTAAACCTTGCAGAGGAGATATGTTGATGCGACTTCCTATAATAGTTCCTACACTATTAGTTATTTTGAGTTTATTTTTCATCTCTGCGGGAGTGGGGTTAAGAAGTATATACAAATATGCGCCAATCTATGGAATTGTACTGGGAATAATCTTACTCTTGTTCGCAGGGAAAGCGGCTGATTGGATGAGTGGTAATAAATAGTATAAATGAAAATTTGACTAGAGTAGAAAATTATTATGCAACGCTTTGAAAACACCTCACATATTGAAAAGCTCTTTACTTCATAAAACAGTCAAAAAAGAATTATGGTCTTTTCGGTGGACCAATCGTGAATTGAGGGAAGAGATAGGGCCGACCCAAAAGCCTTTTAATGGAGAACAACCCATGGAGAAAAGAGTATTCTCATGGGTTGTTCCTTCTTTTCCTGGAACAGGCTGTTCTGTTCAGGCACTACTAGGAAGTATTGGAACATTTAGATTAGCTTAAATACTAAATGAACACTAAGTGAAAATTCCAAACTGATAAACAATTGGATTAATTCCCTTTCTGGTATTTTTTGTTTACACATAAAACAATCACAGGTCATAATAGCCAATGTATGGTTTATTTGTAAAAATCAAAAAAGATTGGGATCAGAAAGTACTGATTTTTTAGGTAAAAAGAATGGTAGGTGTACATTTATTCCTGGTTTTGTAGGTTTATTTATTTAACTTTTGAATTTAACCCGCTCACTGTAAAGTTCTAGCTTTAATAGGATCATTCGATTTTTTTATTAACTCTTCAAGAAGCTCTCTATCTTCCAGCGAATTTTCTCCTTCAACAACAATCATAAGATCCCGATATTCAAGACTTATCATAAACGAAACTAGGCTTGGCAAATGTTCGACCTTGCAACTTTTATCTTTCACATAAATATAGATGCTACTGGAACAACTTTGGCAGAACTTGTAAAGTTCTATTAAACTTGATAAACCAAAACGATGGGAAGATACTTTAAGAGAAAAAATAGTTTTCATCGAAACTCCACCCCGTTTAAAAAGTCTTACTATTAGTTTGTCACAAGATGATCCTTTTATATACCGGGTTAATTTGTCGTAAATAGACTTCTTTTGTTCTTGAGTACTTATTTAAGTAAATTAAAAATACTTACACTGAGAAAATCACAAAGAATTTCGGGTAAAGAGTTTGATGTAGATGGCAATCATGATAACTTACCAACTTACACAAAAACATTTGATAACTCCAGTAATCTTAGAAAATGATGAAATCAAACGTGAAATTTTCTATAAAATAACCGAACTTACTGGAGAAGAAAAACCAATCCCGGGATTTTGTCTGCAATTAGTTATTTAAATTAGTGATATTGTTAATGAACTTTCGCTCGGGTGGCGGGGTCCAGGTAAACCCTTTGTCGATCCTCATGTGTAATCAGTGATTTGGAAATTTGATAAAAAGCTCTCAACCCCTAAAATTGTAGGAATTAATAGTTTGAAAAAAGTCTTAAACCAAGACGGAATACAATCACTTATTTTCGCTTTTAGCATAATGATCAACGGCAAAACAGTAAATCACTTTAAACATATATAAAGATAATACAGCAAGTAAAACTTTGGGGACTGCTTCGGACAATAAGAGTAGCATACTCACTCCCGAAACCGATAAAAATATGGCAATTGTACGCTGTCCATCATGATTGATCATAGTATTTACGGTAAAAGCAGATCCAATCGTAAATGCCCACACAGTGAAACTGACCATGTAGTAACCTCCAAGTAACCAGGCAATTATAATGGGCTGGACATGAATTAAAATAAAAATCCATCGTCTATTGGAGTTCATTTTATAGTATGAATTGGTCGAAAAGGAAAGGTTTGCAACGACACCACCTGTAATATCAACTATCAAAATGGTAAATATGATAACTTGCCAAAATGAAAGATGCTGCCACTCACCGTAAGTCAATATCAAAATTGATAGTGTCATCCCTGTACAAAATAAAACCGTTAACCACAGCTCCAATAAAGATATTCTCTGTCCAAATAATTCATGTAAAAATGCAGGTACCTTTACGGTTTTCATGGTTATCACCTTTTAATAGAAATTCTTTCATGCAGGATGCCTCTAAATAACCTTCATCCGTTGCTTCTGCCTTCATTAGTGCTTAGTTCTTTCCTCACAAAATACAAGAAAAGACCCATCAAATACGAGTCGATGGGTCTTTGAATATAAATCTATTCTACTAACTTGCTTTTTATACCCCTATTCAGGCTTTTTTGATAATTGATATACTCATAAATATCTTCATCAATAACTGTACAGAGAGATTTTAATTCTTCTAATGTTAAATCTTCGATGCCCTTTTCATAGTTCTCGCAGTAAATAACGATGGAGCCTACTACCCCATGTGCCTCTCGGAAAGGGACTCCTTTTTTCACAAGATAATCGGCTAAGTCTGTGGCATTAAGGAACCCGGTTTTCACTGCGTTTTCCATGTTTTTTTTGTTCACCTTCAAGGTGGCAATGATTTCGGACATGATCTCTAGGCAAGACAGTGTGGTATCTAGTGAATCAAAAAACGGTTCTTTGTCTTCCTGCATATCTTTATTATAAGCTAAAGGTAATCCTTTCATGGTTGTTAATAAAGCAAGTAATGAACCATATACCCGGCCGGTTTTTCCTCTGATTAATTCTGCGGAATCAGGATTTCTCTTTTGTGGCATAATACTACTTCCAGTGGAAAAAGCGTCATCGATTTCCACAAATTGAAACTCTTGACTGCTCCATAGGATGAGCTCTTCACTTAGCCTGCTGAGGTGCATCATGACGATGGAGAAGCACGACATTAATTCCAACAAATAATCGCGATCGCTGACCCCATCTAAGAAATTATCGACAGGCTTCTTAAAACCTAATGCTTTGGCGGTAATCTCTCGATTAATATAATGGGTCGTACCAGCTAAAGCTCCACACCCAAGTGGACTTTCATCCATGATCGACATAGCATTCTGAATTCGCCTTTTATCTCGATCCATCATTTGATAATAGGCCAACAGGTGATGTTTAAACGTGACGACCTGAGCTCTTTGTAAATGGGTGTACCCCGGCATGATCACCGGATTTTCATTTGCTTTCTTTTTTAAACGGTTTTGAAGTAATTCAATGGCTTCCATTACTTCAGACGATTTCTTTTTCGCATATAAGCGCATGTCGACTGCAACTTGATCATTTCTGCTTCTTGCAGTGTGAAGCTTCTTACCTGTTTCACCAATTCGCTTAATCAAATTCACCTCTACAAAACTATGAATATCTTCATATTCTCCATCAATGAGCAGGTTATTATTTTCAATATCGGCTAAAATTGAGTTTAATCCTTCGATCATTTTCTTTCCTTCTTCGCCCGTCACAATTTTGCTCTCGACAAGCATTTTTACATGCGACAGACTGCCGGCAATATCTTCACAGACTAGTCTTTTATCAATAGCAAGTGAGCTATTAAAGCTTTCCATTAATTTATTTTCATCATTTCGGAAACGCCCGCCCCAAAGCTTCACAAGTAACCTCCTCCTCTAGTAACAAATATCTTTTATGCCAAATAATTTTCATGAGACGATGGTGTTCTTCGATTGTAGAACTTAGTAAGAAAAATCACACCGACCACCATTAAGGTCACTGCTATATAAATGGTCGTTTCGAAGCCAACTAATCCCCCAACCACAAGGGCAATAACCGATATGGCCGCATTAAACAAGGCAATAGGAACCTGGGTTTTATTATGATCTTTAAAGTCCGTTCCTGCACCGGTTGAGGATAAGATTGTTGTATCTGAGATTGGTGAACAATGATCTCCAAATATTCCACCTGAGATGACAGCCCCTATACATGCGTACATCGATACATCAAGGTGGAAAGCTAACGGAATCGCTAAAGGAAGCATAATGGCAAAGGTTCCCCATGAGGTTCCATTTGCAAAGGACATACAAGCACCGACGACAAATATTATGGCTGGTACCAGGAACAGAGGGATATTTCCATCTATTAATTGAACAATATATTTAGCTGTTCCCATCTTGTCAAGAACTGTACCGAGTGACCAGGCAAGTACCAATATAATAAGAATATCCATCATTCTTTTCATACCGGAAAAATAAATGTCAAAGGACTCAGCTAATTTTTTCACTTTGTATAGCGTCATTA
Organism: Alkalihalobacillus sp. TS-13; assembly: GCF_019720915.1. Taxonomy (GTDB): domain Bacteria; phylum Bacillota; class Bacilli; order Bacillales; family Fictibacillaceae; genus Pseudalkalibacillus. The sequence continues at coordinate 3,028,949 of NZ_JAHKSI010000001.1, read as the reverse complement.
ATACAATAAGGGATAGCGCTGCAAATAAATATGCCGTCGTTAAGGCAATTCTAAATTCATTTCCATCAATTTTTTTAAATGGAAATCCAAGTGGAATTAACAAACCGACAATAGTGACTAATAAAACGAGAATCGGAAACCAAACGAGAATCGGTTTACTGCTGTTTTCCTTGATTTCCATGAACACTTCTGGTTTACGCATTGGTTTCGATTCTGGCCAAAATAGTTGTCCTGTTTCCAAAACACGCCTTTCTGCTTTAGCCATTGGTCCAAAATCCAGCTTCGTGATGACGATTAAAGGAACAATGAGAACGGCTAAAATAGGATAAATATAATAAGGAATAGATTGTATAAAGGTATCCCAGCCTGATTCTGTGATATTTAAACGTTCGTATTCTGTATTGATGAGTCCTATGATATACACACCCCAACCAATAAAAGGAATCATCACTGAGACAGGCGAAGCCGTTGAATCAATAATCCAAGCCAATTTCTCTCTTGAAACCTTAGCTTTATCAAAAATCGGTTCAAAAACAGGCCCGATGATTAACGGTGTTCCTAGCTCAGAGAAAAAAATCGCAATCCCACCTAACCATGCGGCAAGCTGAGTCTGAACTCGATTCTTTATCACGTCTGCAATCTTAGAAGCAAAAGCAGCCGCGCCTCCTGATTTTTCTAAAAGTGCAACAAACCCACCGATAAAAACTAACAGTACTAAGATTCCAGCGTTATAGCTGTCTGTAATTTGCAAAAAGAAATAATCGCCAATCACCGTTTTAACCGAGTTTAATGGATTAAAATGTGACAGTATCAGAATTCCTGAAAACAACCCTAGGAATAATGAAATAATGACATTTCTTGTAGACAAAGCCATTACAATCGCTATGATAGGAGGAATTAAAGACAGTACCCCCATATGGTCCATACACTACACCCCTTTAAAATGATTGTTAATAAATAAATGAACACACCTCTTCCTTCTCCAATTAGTTGTTAATAGAAATAAGAAAACAGCCCTTTCACCTTAAATTCGGGTTCATTTAGGATATTTACCCTTAATTATATTTAAACAATTCATTTTTTTCAAACAATTTTTCGAAAATATTCCTGTCTCTACAAAGTAGTTCTTCAGGAAAGATCTTAGTAAGGTTAAAACACAAGTTGCTCCGGTTAGTATAACTTTATCTATAACCTTTTATATGCTTAATTTCAGAGGGGAGAGGTCCAATTTTAAGTCTCTAACTACTTATAAAAAAACAAAAGAAATGAAAAGCATCATCGCCATTGCGATGATGCTTTTCATTTACTTTAACTTAATCGATACATTTTACTCGGCCGGCCACGTGTTGATAAGGACTTTTCACCGATATACTCAAATAATCCAACATTACTTAACGAAGCCACAATCCTTCGGGTATTTCGCTCTTCTAACCCGAGGTGGGCAGCCAAATCACTAGTCGTAAAGCTCGTCCATCCTATTGTTTTAATCAAAGCCACCATTTTATTGTATGTCTTAAAGCTAACATTTGCTTGTTTGAGACGATGTAATACTTTATCGTCGTTCATGAGGTTAGAGTAAACCAACTCTTCTTCCCCCACTGATTCAATCACCGTTCCGTCCTCTTGAACAATGATGATATCCCGGCTTGATTTTTCTTTCGATTGCTGAATGGCCAGAAGTGCATTCACTTCAGCAGAAAACACCGTCTCTCCGTATCCGATGCCTGCTGCTACCAACGTTTCCGCATGAAGAGCTAACTGTTCAACCGCTTCTTTCACCAGTCCGATCCCTCGCTCAATCGCTCCTCTTGTGCTGAAAATCACATAGCGTCCGTTCCCTTTTTCCATCAGAGAACCATCTAATTGGTCACATAGCCGAATCAAAGTCTTCTTCAACTCCAATTCTAAGAACTGGAGATCATAAGGCCTTTTCGCCTGTTGTTTAATTTTATCAAAGGATTCAATATCAATAATTTTTACGCCAATTTGAGTATCTTTAAAATAAAAGGTTTTCACTTTCTCCGCAAGAACTCGAAGTGTCTGACTGATTTCCAATCGACTCGGTGTATACCAATAAACCGGAACTCCAGCCGTTTTTAATTTTTGATAGACCCCCTCAAAGTAGGTAATTGCCCCTTTTATTTTCCTCTTATTCCATAAATCAAGATGGAAATGAAACAAGTCATCAGCATTTGTTTCAACATCATAGGTTTTAACATATACTTTTCCCAATGGTAAACGCAACTGTTCCAACGTCTCATTCAGTTCATTATCCATCAACTCATCAATACTTACTTCGTCCATAATGCTTCCCTGATAAAAAGCCATATTCAAAAAGCATTTATAAAGACTAGCCTCCGTGTGCTGGGTGTACACCAAATGTTCATCTGAATCTAGCACTTTTTTCGCAATCATATAGGGAAGCTTACCAGAAAAGAGCCAGACATTCACGTCATGTTCATGTTTTGAAACAATTTGACGTGTCTCCTGAAACTCAGCATAAGGATAAGGAACAAACTCTACATCTTCCCCGAACCCTTCCGCCATAGAAATCATCCGTTCTACAGAGGTTCTAGGACCAACAACTCCGATTCTATACATACATACCATCTTTCCATTCTTTATCTTAATTTTCTGAATTGATAGCTTTGATTGTTAATTTTTATTATAGCATATTGAAGGTGGTGAGGAATTTTCAACAGCATTCAAGCGTTACTATACCAATGAGATAAATAAACGGAATAAGGTTAGTGCAGGCTAAAATCCATTTATTGCCAACCGAAGTAAGGAGTTGTTTCATAGATGGAAACTATCTATGAAATTTAACGAATCAGACAGGTGATTTTGGAAGTAGAAGGAGGGGAGACATTGAAAGGCTTGTTAGGATGGGGGGCACATTTCGTGAAGCTATTCTCCATAACACCACCAAAGATAGCTGCAACTAAAATGAGAGAGATGGTGTACATCATCTCATCAATTCCACCACGATTCATCAGCTCGTCCACCAGTTCATTTCCTGATTCGATACTAAAACCGACCTGCATAGAATTAACAGTATCCGCTGCGAAGCCGCCTAGCACAAATACATGGGTCAATGAACCAAGAATCACACCGGCAATAAGGGCTGGAAGAGCCGATACCTTACGGGAAACAAGAAGAATAACAAAGACAGGGATCAGGAGAAGCCATGGTGTGACAAGAAATTGATCCTGCAGCGTATTCAACACACCGTCGATTTCCCCGGCATCAACCAAATCGGAAGTAAATTGCCTTCCCAGGTACCAGTAAACGCCAAGTACGATGATGAGTCCAGGAACGGTCGTATAAAGCATATGACGGATATTTAGAAAGTTATCTAAATCCATTTCGGATGCAGGTTGGGGAATGTTCCGAAACATACTTTTGTATAAAGGCGAAAAGCATGGAGGACTACTGAAAAAAGTAGAACCAAAATACACTTCTCAAGACTGTTCCTATTGTGGGAACCGTGTGAAGAAGTCACTTTCTATTCGTACTCATATTTGTACAAAATGCGGAACAGTGTTGGATAGACACCAAAACACAGCACTAAACTTCCTTCAAAAAGCATTAGAAGAATTACTTGTGACAAACAGAATCATACGAACTGTAGGGCAAGGTTGTGTCCGAACAGTTTAATCTACGCCTGTGGAGATATTATGTAAGACGCAGTGGGAAACCACTCTACGCAACGGTCTGCGAAACAGAAAGCCCCTTCTTCAAACATCCCGAAAGGGTGTTAAGGAGGGGTCATTCACCTAGCCCAGATAACCTAATTTTGCAGAAATCCGTTTACCCGTTTCTACAACTTTTTCAATCAGGAATTCAAGGCGGCTGTCCGTCAGGTTGAAATTGACGAAACTGATGCTTACGGCACCTTCCGCTTTACCTGAATGACTCAGGACCGGTACAGCAACAGAAGATGTCCCCTCCGTTCTTTCCGAATGACTGACTCCATAACCCAATTTCTTCGTTTCACTCAAAATCTCCCGAAGCTTCGGTCTTTCCTGCTCAGGAAGGACTTCCTCGATAATGGTATCCGCTTGTTTTTCGGGCATATTGGCGAGCATTACTCTGTTAGCCGCTCCAATATGCATCGGAATTCGTATACCAAGTTGATCATATACCCGAATTGAACTTTTCTCGGAATCGATCCGTTCGATGATGAGAGCCTCTGTCCCTATAGGCTTGCTGAGATAGACGCTTTCCTCTACTTCGTGTACAAGCCTTTCTAGTTCGGGTCTTATTTTGCTTACATAATCCATCGTGTCATATACTTGCAGGCCATATTCAAGCCAAACCGTACCAAGTCCATATAATTTGGTCCGCTCGTCTTGCTGGATCATTTCATGCTTGATCATTGATTTTAGCAGACGGTGCATGGAACTGACGGGAAGTTCGCATTTTTTGGATAGTTCTGTAATGGATAGCCAGCTCTCCGTTGAATTGGATGACAGTATTTTTACTACGCTCATTGCTCGATCGATTGATTGCATTGGAGCACCCCCTAATACTCCTATTATACATTTTGTCATTTTCGAAGTAAAAACCCGAAAATTCAAACAATTAGAAATATATTGACATCGATTTATCAGTTCTTTATATTAATAACATGAATTCCTTTTGACGGAATTATTTTCCGTTCAACGGAAAGAGGTGAAGATATGACATATTGTTCATCCATGTTCAGATCGTTGGAACGTGTGATTGTAAAGCATCCAAAAGAAGCATTCATCAGCCAGGAGAATGTCAGCAAGCAATGGGAATTGTTCAATTACATCGAGGAGCCCGACTTCAATGAAGCACTACGTGAATATCAAGATTTCATTTTGATTTTGGCAAAGCATGTCCCGAACATCGATTATTTGCCTGCATCCTCTGAAGTGGGTTTGGATTCCCTCTATGCACATGATCCTGTCAAGTTCACGAAAGAAGGAGCGATCCTTTTAAAATCTGGGAAACGTTCAAGACAGCCTGAAACAGAGTCATACAGAAGGTTTCTCACAGATAAGAATATCCCGATAATCGGTGAATTGACAGGAGATGCTGTTGCCGATGGCGGTGATATCGTCTGGCTTGACGACAGGACACTTGTTGTTGGACGGGGTTACCGTACAAACGATGAAGCGATCCGCCAATTAAGGGAAATGACTGCCCATCAAGTTGATGAATTCATCGTTGTCCCTCTTACGCATGACAATGGTGAGGAAGAGTGTCTCCATCTTATGTCGCTCATCAGTTTGGTGGATGAAAATCTTGCGGTCGTGTATTCACGGCTGATACCTGTATTTTTCAGGGAGCTTTTGATCAATCGTGGTATCCGCTTGATCGAAGTTCCGGAAGATGAATACCAGAACCTTGGTTGTAATGTACTTGCATTGGCTCCACGTGTCTGTATGATCGTTGAGGGGACCCGTTCGACGAAAAAGCAGCTGCTTAACGCGGGAGCTACGGTTTATGAGTACAAAGGATACGAAATCAGCTATAAAGGCACCGGTGGGCCGACTTGTCTAACATGCCCAGTCGTGCGTAATTAAAGTATTGGAGGAATAAGTAATGTATAAGAATGTCATTGTTAAGAAACCAGGGAAAAGTTACGTGAAGGGATTGACCACATCCGACCTTGGAACACCTATTTATGAAAAAGCGTTAGAACAGCATGCAGCTTATGTAGAAGCTTTGAAAAAATGCGGCGTTTCCGTTACGTATTTGCCAGCCAATGAGGATTTTCCGGATTCGACTTTTGTAGAGGATACCGCTGTCCTGACACCGGAATTCGCTGTGATCTCGAACCCGGGGACTGCATCCCGAAACGGGGAAACGGGAGAAATCGAAACGACTCTTCAAAAATTCTATGGTAAATTCCATTACATAAAAATGCCCGGAACGTTGGATGGTGGGGACATCCTCCAAGTAGAAGATCACTTTTATATCGGTATTTCCGACCGTACGAATGAAGAAGGTGCACGTCAATTGAAAGATATCTTGGAGTCAGAGGGCTATAAAGGGACGATCGTTCCCTTAAAGGAGTTCTTCCATCTTAAAACAGGTATCTCCTATCTTGGAAAGGAGTTGATCGTAGCTGCGGGTGAATTCCTTGATCATCCAGAATTTCAACAATATGAAAAAATCACTGTTCCACCTGAAGAACAATATTCGGCCAACTGTATACGTGTCAATGACTATGTCATCATTCCAAAAGGATACGAGGAGACAAAGCGCCAGATCAATAATGCCGGATTTGAAACGATTGAACTGGAAATGTCCGAATTCCAGAAACAGGACGGCGGTTTAAGCTGCCTATCGTTACGTTTTTAAGATTGATCAATATTTCTATTTGAGGGGTAGAAAGGTGGGATTGAATTGTTGGAACAGGTTCAAAAACAGGATGAAGTGGATCGAGGTCAAACGCACAACCGATTAAATCGTGCCATGAAGAGCCGTCATTTGTTCATGCTGTCGCTCGGTGGTGTAATCGGTACAGGGCTTTTTCTAAATGCAGGGTTTACAATCAACCAAGCTGGAGCTGGAGGGGCCTTACTTGCCTACTTATTTGGTGGGTTAATTTTGTACATGGTCATGGTTTGTCTAGGGGAGCTGGCAGTTTATATGCCTGTAACCGGATCATTCCAGACCTATGCTTCACGATTCATCAGTCCATCTGTCGGCTTTTCGCTCGGCTGGATGTATTTCGTCGGCTCGGCCGCTACAGCCGGTGTGGAATTTACGGCAGCGGGGATCCTGATGCAGCATTGGTTTCCGGATAGCCCTGTCTGGATCTGGTGTACGATTTTCATTGCGATGCTTTTTTTACTCAATGCCCTGACGACCCGTGGTTTTGCCGAGGCTGAATATTGGTTCGCAGGGATCAAGGTTGTTGCTGTCATTGCGTTTCTCATCATCGGTTTTGCAGCGATTTTTGGATTGATCCCATTAAATGACCGCCCGACCCCCTTTTTTGAAAATTTAGCGCCTTCGGGATTATTCCCAGCAGGGATCGCAATTGTGTTCATCACGATGATGAATGTCATATTTTCTTATCAAGGTTCCGAACTGCTCGGAATTGCAGCTGGGGAAAGTGAAGACCCGGAAAAAAATATCCCGCGTGCGATCCGGAATGTGCTGATACGGATTATCGTGTTCTACATTGCCTCGATGGTAGTGTTGTCAGCTATTTTTCCTGCATCAGAAATCGGCCTGCTTAAAAGCCCGTTTGTGACGATGATGGAAATCGCCGGTGTCCCTTTTGCAGCGGACATCATGAATTTTGTCATTTTGACGGCGATCCTTTCTGTCGGGAATTCTTGTATATACGCATCAACACGGCTTCTATGGTCGATGGCGCATGAAGGGATGGCACCTAAGATTTTCGGCCGCCTTTCCAAACGGAAAGTTCCGTTTACAGCATTGGTGTTCACGATGCTCTTCTCGCTCTTGTCATTGTTAACTAGCTTCATGGAAGCGGATACTGTGTTCGTCCTGCTTATGTCGATTGCGGGGATGGCAGTTACGATCTCGTGGATGGGGATCGCTATGTCCCAGTTTATGTTCCGTCGCACATTTTTGAAAGAAGGCGGAAAATTGGACGATTTGAAATTCAAAGTTGCGTTGTATCCTTTCCTTCCATTGTTCTGTCTCGCTTTTTGCTCGTTCATTCTCGTATTCTTGGCGTTTGACCCAACTCAGCGCATCGGACTTTATTATGGAGTAGGATTTTTTATATTCTGTATGCTGTTTTATCGGTTTAAACTTTCGAATAGATAAGCGGTTTTCTATCATAAGCTTTGTTTTTTAAAGGGGCGGCTTACCAATTTTCGCTTTAAAGGAGGCTTTTTACATGAGTCGATATTTATGGGATACTCTTGATTCACTTCGCGCGCTGTTATGCGAGCTTGTCAGTTGGGAAAGTCAGACATGCACGAAAGGGGAGAGGGAGTTTGCTTCAAAAGTCCAAGCGAAATTGATGTAAGGCATGAGGGTTGGGGACGACCTTCTGTTTTGGAACTGAGACACCTGTCGAAAAAGAAAAGTGGACTTTCGTAAGCCTCTCGCCGCTATTTGTCACAATTTGGATGTAAAACGCTCGGCGTTTTACTCCTTTTTTGTGTTTTTAGGGTTGTTGATGGTGTGTTGGGGCGTATTGGAGAGAGATAAAAACCCCTAAAAAGAGAGCTCTCTTTTTAGGGGGGGTTGGTACCTTGAAAAAAGTTTATTACATTGGGATATTCAACCGTTTCATCCTGTTATAAAGAGTGGCTCTGGTAATGCCTAGTGAATCAGCTGTAACTTGTTTTTTACCAGACATTTTCTTTAGTGTATTTATGATGATTTCCCTTTCACAATCCTCCAGTTGTTCTTTTAACCCTTGATCGCTATGAGGATTCACAAATCGTCTGTTCCGGTGTTCTTCTTCCAGGAACGGCAAGTCTTCTCTCTGAAGGACTCCATCAACTGAAAATACAACCAATCGTTCGATCACGTTCCGAAGCTCCCGGACGTTCCCGGGCCAGGTATGGTTCAATAAATCTTTCATGATTTGTTGAGAGATGCCATGGATTGGCCGGTGATACTTTGTGGAGAATTCATATAAAAAGTAGTGGGTCAACTCAATAATGTCCTCGGTCCGATCTTTTAGAGGAGGGATGACAAGGTTGACGACATTCAATCGATAGTATAAGTCTTCTCTGAATTTCCCTTCCGTTATCAGTTTTTTCAGGTCCTGATTTGTCGCCGCAATGATACGGATATCAGCTTGGAGTTCTTTGGTTCCACCTACTGCATAATAAGACCTCTCTTGAATCACCCTGAGAAGTTTGACCTGCATCTCAAGTGGCAATTCACCAATCTCATCTAAAAAAAGTGTCCCTCCTTTAGCCAGTTCAATCTTTCCTTTTTTCCCTTTCTGATCTGCGCCTGAAAATGCCCCTCTTTCATAACCGAATAACTCACTTTCGAATAATGAAGACGGAATTGCACCACAATTGATTGGAATGAAGGGAGCTGACTTTTTCTCTCTAAGATCATGTATTGCTTTTGCAAATAGTTCCTTTCCTACACCGCTTTCTCCTTGGATCAGAACTGTCGCATTCGTCGAAGCGAGTCGCTTTGTTTTGTTGATTGTTTTCTTTAAAGATCTGCTGCTCCCTCTGATTTTTTCAAAAGGGTTGGTGGATAAATTCAATTCAGCTACCTGGCGTTCCAGGTGGTGGAGTTTTGCAGATGTCTGGGACAACTCCTGATTCAGCTTTACTTGACTGGTTGTATCGATTTCAGAAGCCACGGCACCAATCGTTTTTCCGCCAATTTTGATTGGAGCGGTATTGATCAATACAAATCGATCAGCCCTAGCTAAGTGTTGGTGACGGTGAAGTGCTTTTCCCGTTTTTAAAGTCTCTAATATTTCGAGCTTATCTTTATCAAAAAAATCTGTCATCGGTTTTCCGAGTATATTTTCTTTATTTATCGAGAAGATTTCCTCCGCTTTTTCAGTCCAAACCCTTACGATTCCATTATTGTCTACTACTGAAACGGAGGCTTCCATCGTTTCCATGATGGCATCGTAATAGGCAAATAAGCATTGATAGGACATGTAAAGGTTTCTGAAAAATGTACCTCGATCAATGTAACCGATGGGGTTATTTTTTTGATCCTTCACTAATACAAAGGCATGATCAGTCAAAAATTCAATCAATTCCTCCGTACTACAATCTGAGGTTATCCAGGTGCTTTTTTGTGGGCTTTTTTGCTTGTACTGAGAGAAAAGTTCGTCATTTTTATAGAAAAAAGTTAATCGTTCATTCATATTTGCTTGTTTAGTAGCTTTTTCTTGAAACGTAAAATCATTCTTCAGAAGCTCTTTAACCTGTGGCAGTTTAAAAGGCATCCTTCCACCTCCCCGAATGTAAAAAATCAATCCATCGTTATAAATAATACACCTATTTTTTATTGAACTATAAAAAAAACAAAAGATTTTGTCAATTTTAGTCACTTTTGTCCTCTTTTAATAAGAGTGGAACAATTCTTGCATGATTATTTAAAGAAAGAAAAAAGATTCTATAAGGAGTGTTGAAAATGGAATTCAAGCGAATGTTGACGACGGTTGATACGCATACTGCCGGTGAACCATTAAGGATCATTACAGGCGGATTGCCAATGATAAAAGGGGATTCGATTTTGGAAAAAAGAGCTTATTTTACAGATCATTTGGACACGATTAGGACGATCTTGATGCATGAGCCGAGAGGCCATCATGGGATGTATGGCTGTATCGTGACTCCCCCGGAAAATAAAGAATCGGATTTTGGAGTCTTATTCATGCATAATGAAGGACTAAGCACGATGTGTGGACATGGAATCATTGGCGTTGTCACCGCTGGAATTGAAATGGGGTTCCTTGAAACCAAAGGGGAAGGATCTTCTGTATACACCATTGATAGTCCCGCTGGTAAAATCACTGCGGAAGCTATATATGGCAATCATAAAGTCTCATCAGTATCCTTCATCAATGTTCCATCCTTTGTCTATAAGGAAGATTTTGAAATCTCATTAGATCATAAAACCATTAAGGTGGATATCGCTTTTGGTGGAGCATTTTATGCGATTGTCCAGGCCAAAGATCTCGATTTGCAAGTAGAAATCCAACAGCTTTCCAAAATTCAGAAATGGGGAAAATTAATAAAAGAAGAAATTGAAAAGACCATTGATGTGAAGCATCCTTTGGAAGACAAGCTTCAAGGGATCTATGGTGTTATTTTCTCGGATCAGCCTAAGAAAGAGGAATCGCATTTACGAAATGTTACCGTGTTTGCCGACCAGCAAATCGATCGATCGCCATGTGGGACCGGAACAGCAGCTAGGATGGCCGCTTTATATCAAAAGGGTGAATTAGCAGAGAAACAACCGTTTGTTCACGAGAGTATCATTACAAGTCAACTGAAAGGTGAAATTATTGAATCTACCAAAATTGGACCCTTTGATGCTATTATTCCTAAAATCAGTGGAACAGCATTTATTACCGGAAGTCATCAATTTTTTATCGATCCTTCTGATCCTCTTTCGGAAGGTTTCCTATTAGGATGAACAAAAACAATTTTTTAAAAAGAAAAGCTTAAAGCTTACGTGGGTGTCATGTAATCTTCTTTTATTTTAAGAAACGTATAAATAGTTTTACATTGTATAAATGTTTATACATTATTATCACGTTTTTGATCATATAACCATTTTTGTGTATTAAGAAGTTCCCTTAAGATTCGTATAACTTGGGTTTAGGTTTCACCAAAGGCTTGACTTTACAAGGTTTTCTTCAGATGGCATGAATCTTGCAATATTTTAAGGTGAACGGGGGCAATACTGTTCGAACTTGCAATCTATCAGAAGGGAGTATTTATATGAAACATTTTGAAGGGATCCATGTTGCACTGGTAACACCGATGACGGAGGACTATGAAGTTGATTACAGAAGACTCTATGATATTTCGGAGTGGTTGATTGAAAAGGGGATGCACGGTTTGATTCCTTGTGGTTCACTTGGAGAATACGCCGTCCTATCCGATAACGAAAGGGCTAAGGTTGTAGAAACTGTCATCGATGCGGCAAAAGGTCGTGTACCTGTTTCCGTAGGCTCTGGTGCTCCGGCAACCAATCAAGTGGTAAAATGGTGTGAACATGCGAAAGGCCTTGGAGCATCGGGGATCATGGCGCTTCCACCAATCAATTACAAGCCACTGGAACATGAAATTACAGAACACTATCGCCAGATTTCAAATGTTGGTTTACCAGTTATTGCTTATAACAATCCTAGAGATTATCCGACTGATCTGACACCAGAATTTTTAGCAGAGTTAGAGAAAATCGAAAATGTGGTCGCCGTTAAAGAATTTTCTGGGGATGTCCGGAGAGTTCACGATATTTTAGAAAAGACCAGTCTGGAGGTTCTTATCGGCGTTGATGATCTTTCCCTGGAAGGACCTTTAATGGGGGCTACAGGTTGGATTGCCGGTGTCCCTAATGCGCTTCCTGAAGAGTGTCTTGAGTTGTTTCAACTCGCAAGGGAGGGGAATGTCGAGAAGGCGTTGCCATTGTACAGGAGCCTTTTGCCATTATTCCATTACGATGCAATTCCTCAGTTGGTACAAGCCATCAAATATATGATGGAGCTTAATGGTCAGCCAGTAGGTCCGACAAGACCGCCCCGGTTGAAGCTGGATGATAAAACGTACCAGGACATCAAACATTGCTTTGATAAGGCCCGAAGCACCTTACAAAATCAATAATCTTTTTTGAGGGAGGATGTATATCAAATGGAAACAACAAACTGGATCGGAGGAGAATGGGTCAAACCTGGAGGTCAACAACGTGATGTCATGAATCCTTCAAATCTTTCCGAAAAAGTCGGTACCATTCACTTTTCTAATGAAACGGATATTATAGAAGCTGAGGCTGCTGCTAAAGAAGCTTATCGGAAATGGTCCTCATTGCCTGGGGCGAAGAGGGGGGACGTACTTTATGAAATGGCAGCAGTGCTGGAAAAAAACATGACGGATATTGCTGAATTGGCAAGTTCAGAAATGGGAAAACCCATTACGGAAATGAAAGGAGAAGTTCTCAGAGGCGTTCAATTGCTTCGCTATTATGCAAGTGAGGGTGTCCGGTCCCAGGGTAATCTCGTCCCCTCATCGGATGTGAATGTCTTGCAATATACTAAACGTGTTCCATTAGGAGTGGTTGGGCTCATTACACCATGGAATTTTCCTGTCGCTATTCCGATCTGGAAAATGGCTCCAGCATTGATTAGTGGTAACACGATACTCTGGAAGCCGGCTGAGCCTGCTTCTCTTACTGCCGTCCGTTTAGGGGAGCTTTTTGCTGAAACGAATTTACCTAATGGCGTAGTGAATATCGTGATCGGTAGAGGCAGAGATGTAGGAAATGCACTGTTGGAAAAAACGGAAATAAATGCTATCAGTTTCACAGGATCCACCTCCACGGGTCAAAGAGTGGCTTCGATATGCGCAGCTCGTAATATCAAATATCAAACCGAGATGGGTGGAAAAAATGCAGCCATCGTGTTAAGAGATGCAGACTTTCAGAAAGCAGCATCCATGGTGGTAAGCGGTGCGTTCCGTTCGGCGGGGCAGAAATGCACAGCGACAAGCAGGATCATTGTTGAAAAAGAAGCCTATGAACCATTTGTCGAAGCTTTAAAATTAGAAATGGAAACCATCAAAGTTAATCATGCCCTGGATAAAAATGCATATATGGGTCCTGTTGCATCAAAAAGTCAATTTGACAGTGTATCTGAATATGTTTCTGTTGCAAAAAAGGAAGCAGAATTGGTTATTGAAAAAGAAATCGAGCAAGGGAATGACAATGGATATTTTGTTAATCCGATGGTTGTGGCAGGAATCAGCCCTGATCACAAACTCGTTCAAGAAGAGGTCTTTGGTCCTCTTGCGGTGATCCTTACCGCTGATGATTTTGAAGAGGCGATATCATTGGCTAATCAAACCGTGTATGGTTTAAGCGCATCGATTTTCACTCAGGATTTGTCTAAGGCTCACCGTTTCCTCGATGAGGCTGATGCCGGAATGGTAAGAGTGAATCAAGAAACAGCAGGAGTTGAATATCAAGCACCGTTCGGAGGGATGAAAATGTCAAGTTCCCATACTCGCGAACAGGGACAGGCTGCCCTTGATTTCTACACCACTTTAAAAACATGTGCGATTAAACATACATTTTAGTACTTTCCCATAAATAAGGGCTGGCCTATTATTTCTTTTTGGGCCAGCCCCTTTTGACTTCATACGGAAATTGTATTTTGTATTTTTTCCTGGTAGTAATGATTCCAAAGTCTTTCTATTTTTTTTCTTCCCTTTTGGATATCCGGATGGAATTGGATAATCGATTTCTCCCTTACATATTGGACATGATCAATTGCATTTGTCAATTCTTCGAGTTTAATCTTCCCCGTGACTTTTTGAGAGATTGATAAACCTGCTACGACTCCCTGTGCGAGTGCAATCTTGGCACTTTCAATTCCCGTGATATTACCTGCAACATAAAGGCCTTCAACAGGAGTCTCCATTCTTTCGTTGTGCAAAGGAATATGACCACCCAACTCCGGAATGTAATGGAATGGACATCCTGAAATCGCTGCTAACTCCACAAGTGGATATAGTCCACCTGCAATACACACGAAATCAGCCTCCACAATTCGTTCAGTACCTGGTACAGGGTCTCCATTCACGGTCAACTTTACTACCTTTACACCTTCCACTTTTTTGTCACCAACAATTTCAACGGCAGCCTGTTTCAATTGGATCGGAACACCCCATATTTTCAAGCCGCTGGAAGGATAAAAGTTCAATCCGATTTTTCTTAAAGCTTTCATATGCATCAACTTGGCTCCCCATTTCATGATGAAACCAGGAGCTAAATGGGCTGCTTCTGACAAATCACCTATTATTTTAATCGGGTTGGAGGAATCTGCTGATAACGCATTATAAGGAGGAAGCAGGACTCTATCGACTTGGATGCCTGCCAACTGCAGTTCCCTCATGATTGCAAATGAGAGTATATTCATGCCCACAATAATCCCCTTTTCACCAACCTTTACGCGATGGACATTTGTCATCACCTGGGCTGCACCGATCGACATCACACCAGGAAGTGTCCAGCCAGGGAGGGGTAAAGGTGTTTCGGCTGCCCCTGTAGCCAAGAGTATATTAGCTGAACGGAACTTGCCTTTGTTTGTGAATACGTCCCAATACCCTTTATTGTATTGTAAGTTATGGACCGATACACCAGTTTGTACGTCTACACCCAGGTTATGCGCATTGGAAGCCAAAACCGAAGCTTCCTTCATACCATTCCACCATTCTCCATCTGGTTCTTCATGGAGCTGGCCCAACAGCCTTCCACCTGGTTTCATGAATTCATCAAGCACCAAAACTTGCAATCGATTACGAGCACACGTATTTGCCGCTGTCAATCCTGCAGGTCCTCCACCGATGATAATAACGTCAATCATGCCATGAACCTCCTTTTAAAGGAGTTGGATACTGGGTGAGGCTTTCAACCATCATTCCATCTTCTACTGGAGTAAGGCAGGCACGGACTGTTTCAGAGTTCCTGACTTTGACACGGCATTCGAAACAATGTCCGATATTGCAGTAGATTCCTCTAGGATTACCGCTTTCCTCATGGTGTCGAAGTGTGCGGATGCCCTTAGCCAGTAGTGCGGAGGCGATCGTATCCCCCTCGATAGCCTTATGATTTTCACCATTGAATGAAAATGAAATCTCCTTATTATCAGCCAAAGTGTCCAGGATCGGATGGTTTACAATTCTTTTATCCATTTATATATCACCCAGATTCTTGAATGTAATTGGCCGAATGGGCGGCTGATATTTTAAAGGTATGGAATCTGAAGAATTTTCCCCTTCTCTTTGGCTTATCAAAAGGTCAAGACTGGATCTGCAAGTCCTTCCTCCACAAACGCCCATTCCTGCACGAGTACGTAGTTTCAATTCGCGTGCAGAACACTGAAACGTATTGATCGTTCTAAGTAATTCTTCAAGGGTGACTTCTTCGCAACGACATACTAACGTTTGATTTTCTCTCATGTTAGTCCCTCCTTATCACTTTATATTCATGCAAGAATCAAGCCAAAAAGTGAATTCCTTTATCCGCAACCCAGTATAAGGGTGATTGCTATTTTCATAGCTTGATCTCGAAATTTGTGTCAAATTATTTTGACAGTTACCAATTATTTTTACATTTAAAGAAAGTATAAAACACTTTCTTCAATATAAGCTCAACTAAGGCTCAGCCTGCGCTAAAGGCTTGGCTTTGCCAAGTTTTCTTTACATGTTTTTCTATCGAAAGCTGACGTGGCTTTATTTTAAACTTGGCATAAAAATTGCATTCTAATTAACTGACTATCAGAAAAAGGATCGATAATATATGCGAAACGTTACAACAGAAGTAGCTGTTATAGGTGGGGGCATTATTGGTGCAGCCATTACTTACTATCTGACTCAATCAGAGATGGAAGTGATGGTTCTCGAAAAAGGAGAGCTGGTGAGTGGGACCTCCTCAAAATGCGATGGGAATATTTTAGCGATTGATAAGGATCCGGGCTTCGACAGCAAAATGTCTTTAGAAAGCCAGAAGTTGGTTAAGGAACTCAGTCAAAAGCTTGAGCTGCCGTTTGAGTACAGATCTCCAGGAAGCATTTTAGTTTGTGAAACGGAAGATGAGATGGAAGCTGCAAGCAAGTGGGTCAACCGTCAAAGGGAGGCAGGCTTGTCTTTTCGAATGCTTGATCGTCAAGATATACGCCAGGAATCCGCATATTTCGCTGATGATCTCCCAGGTGGGCTTGAATGTGAGACAGACGCAACTGTCAACCCTTACATGTTTGCTTTTTCTCTCTTTCATGATGCCAAGAAAAAGGGGGCGAAGCTTTTTCCGAATACCGAAGTCAAAACGATTAAAAGAAAGAATGATGGCACTTTTAATATTGGAACAACAACAGGAACAGTTACAGCAAATAAAGTGATCAATGCAGCGGGGGTTTGGGCAAACCATATCGGCCGAATGCTTGATGTCCCTATTCCCATTGTCCCGAGAAAAGGGCATATCATTGTAGCTTCCCGCAGCTCTCCTGTCGGGATGCGGAAAGTGATGGAGTTCGGCTATCTGATCTCTAAATTCGGGGGAGAGCGTCGTGTGGAAGAAGACATTGAAAAATATGGAGCTGCACTCGTTTTCGAGCCGACAGAAAGTCAAAACTTTCTGATCGGAAGCAGTCGCGAGTTCGTTGGATATGATACGACAGTTGATTTTGAAGTTGCTCGATGTGTTGCTAAAAGGGCAATCCGATTCTATCCGAAAATGTCTGACATGATGGTGATACGAACTTATGCTGGGCTTCGGCCCTGGACAGAGGATCATTTACCGATCGTCTCTCCTGTTGAAGAAGTTCCAGGCTTTTATATTGCTGCGGGTCATGAAGGAGATGGGATCAGTTTAGCTGCCATTACAGGAAAAGTCATTACACAACTTGTCATGGGAGAAAAGACGACCATCCCCGTTGAACCGTTGAGCTATAACCGATTTAAAAAGAAGGTGGCAAAAAAATGAAGGCTGATAGACTGTTTACTACGATCGATACCCACACGGGCGGTAATCCTACACGGACTGTCATCAGTGGATTGCCAAAGTTAGAAGGCCTGACTATGGCTGATAAAATGCTTCATATGAAACGTGATTACGATTGGATACGGAAATTGCTGATGTACGAGCCCCGTGGCCATGAGGTGATGTCTGGGGCATTGATGGTTGAACCCTGCCACCCAGATGCTGATATTGGTGTCATCTATATCGAAACCGGGGGCTATCTGCCCATGTGCGGCCACGACACCATTGGTTTTTGTACGGCTCTGGTTGAAACGGGAATGATCGAAGTGAAAGAACCAAAAACCGAACTTACTTTGGACACTCCTGCAGGTCTGGTTAAAGTAACCGTTCAAGTGAAGGATGGTCATGCAGAAGAAGTGACGTTTTGTAATGTACCTTCCTTTTTGCTCAAGAACATTACTGTTGATGTTCCGACGATAGGTGAAATGAATTGTGACATCGCTTATGGGGGGAACTTCTATGCAATCACAGATGCCGAGAAAATAGGGTTATCATTAGTTCCTTCCAATGCTAGTAACATCATTGATATCGCAGTTAAACTGCGGGATGCGATCAATCATACGACTGAGGTTGTTCATCCTGAGTCAAGCTTCATAAGAGGATTGACTCACATCGAATTTTTTTCCGAACCTTCCAATCCTGCAGCAACCGTTAAGAACACAGTCATCGTACCGCCTGGTGGAATTGATCGTTCCCCATGTGGAACCGGAACATCTGCGAAGCTGGCGACATTATATGAACAACAAAAAATTGAAATCGGTGAACCCTTCATTCATGAAAGTATAGTCGGAACCCTTTTCCGGGGAAGAATTCTCGAAAAGACAAAAGTCGGAAGCCTACCTGCTGTATTGACGGAAATCTCCGGGAGGGCATGGATCATGGGGAAACATACCTTTTTTTCGAACGTAGAAGATGAGCTTAATGAAGGATTTCTATTAATTCCTCCTATGGAGGATCATTAATAAATCAACATGCAGAGGGGGGGAGGGAATTTTCGGTTAAACGGCATCTAAGCTGGTAAAAGTTATTGTAAGCGGTATCAATCATTGAAAGGGGATATTATGGAAAATAACAAGACAAGATTGCCAAATATGGGTGAGGTATTGTTTATATTAGTAGGTTTTGTGCTTATTATCTACCTGTTCATTTCTGTGTTTGAACTACCGATCCAACTTGCATTATTGACATCTTGGTTCTTGATCATGGTATTGGGCTTACGGTTGGGGCATCAATATGGTTCTATCCAGAAAGGAATGCTGAACGGGATCAGTAATGGATTAGAAGCAATAATCATCCTTACTACTGTCGGAGCCTTAATCGGTACATGGATTGCTGGAGGTATTGTCCCAAGTATCATTTATTATGGATTAAGCATTATTAATCCATCGATATTCTTGTTTGCAACTGTTTTTATATGTGCAGTAACATCTTTAGCAACCGGTACTTCCTTTGGTACGGCGGGTACCGCAGGAATAGCGATGATGGGGATTGGACATAGTTTCGGAATTCCAGCACCACTGGTTGCCGGAGCGGTGATATGTGGGGCATATGTCGGTGATAAACTGTCTCCTTTATCAGATACGACAGTCATGACGGCTTCCTTGACTAGAGTTAATTTGTTCGACCACATTCGGTCGATGCTATATGTCAGTGTGCCGGCGTTGGTGCTTTCTTCAATCTTGTTTTTGCTGGTAGGATTCTTTTATGTTGGCCAAAACGTTGATTTGACAAGAGCTGAACAAGCGATGAATGCACTTGAAGGGTATTTCAGTATTGAATGGTACATGTTGATTCCAGCAATAATCGTTATCGGGCTGCTTGCTTTTAAGAAACCCTCTATACCTACAATCACATTTGGTGCTTTGCTTGGAGCGATTTGGGCTGCCCTCTTCCAGGATATGACTATTCTTGAGGGGCTCAAGACATCGTACTCTGGATTCCATATTGAGTCCGGTGTGGACTTTATGGATAACCTTTTGAATCGAGGCGGTATCGTATCGATGTTGGAAGTTATTCTTTTAATCATCCTCGCACTTGGATTGGGTGGATTGATGGAAGTGACAGGCATTTTACAGGTGATTTGCAATACATTGCTTAGATGGGCTGATAATGCGGGGAAAACGACTGTTTCGACGCTGATTGCAGGTTTTTTCGGAAACTTTTTCGGGGGTGCGGCTTACGTTTCTCTTATCACCGCCAGTAAAATTACTGAGGAAAACTATGATCGTTTGCGTATCGATCGCCGGGTCCTTTCCCGGAATACGGAAGCAGGAGGTACCATTACAACCCCGATGGTCCCCTGGTCTGATGGCGGTGTCTATATGGCGACAGTTTTGGGCGTTACAACCCTTTCTTACTTGCCGTTCCTTTGGTACCATTTCTTAGTTCTTATCATTTCTGTCGTTTATGGTTTCAGTGGTAAGTTTGTATGGTATACAGATGGAGCTGACAAAGAAGTAGAACTCGACTCACTGCCGAAAAGCGAAAGTTTGTGAGGGGTGGGGACGGTTCTCGTGCTTCCTCCTGTTTTGGAGCGCAGTTGTCGAAAAAGAAAAGAGGACTATAGTCAGCCTCCAGACGATTAATGTCACTTTACGGATGTAAAACGCTCGGCGTTTTACTCCTTTTTTGTTTGAGGAGAGATGTTTTTGGGTGGTTCTGTTTGTTAGCTTTGATTTTTGACCATCAAATTCAGTTCTAAGCGGATTGAGCTATGGACTTTATGCAGCTACGACTGACAACATCAGTTTTTTGGGTGGTCTAGCGTGGATGGTGTTAGGCATGGCCTCAGATGGTGTAGGACTACTAGCACGGGGAACACGGTTTGCAGCCTGGGGCGCAAAAGGTACTTCTATAGCAGGAACTGGGTTACGGATGCTTGGCGGTTTTCTCGGTCGAACAGGGTTGATCAGCGGTGGTATTTCGGCTGGTATTGCTGGTGGAATGCATCTCTACCGACATTTTGTCCATGGTGAACCACTTAATCCGATGGCGATGGCTAAAGACATGGCGGTGTGGGGCGCAGCAGGAACGATTGCAGGGCCACTAGCGCGTACTGCAACCACTATGGTCAGTTCAAGAATAGCTGGATATACTGTCGGTGGTGGTGTTGCTGGCGGTTCGGAATATTCTCTTGGGAACCTCTTCCAGGGGAAAATGCCAAACATTAAAACAGCTGCAACCGTCACGGTGATCGCTGCAACTCTTCCGTTTTTAGCGGTAGGAGCAACGAAAGCCATCCCAATGATCAAAGGAACACCAACACAAGTCGCGCAAACCACAACCCAAGTATCAGACACAGCAGTCAGCCAGGCTGGGAAAACAACAAGTAGTGTAGTAGATACAGGTGTAGCGCAGAGAACATCTAAGACTGTTATTAGCGGAGACAACCATATAAATGTCACTCCAGCCAAGAATAATGTGGTGAGTCCTGTTGTTAAATTGGATAAACCTGTTGCCGGAGACAACATATCGGTAAAACTAGATAACATAAAACCCAACAAAAAAATAAATAGTTCGAAGGCTGAAGTGAAAGAAGTCAATTTCGGTGAACAATTTACTAGAGTTGATCGTAAAAAGACTTTAAAGCCCAATATAAGGTATGTAACTAATGAAGGTTACAAATATACAACAGATAATAGTGGTCGTATTAGTGCTGTAGAAGCTAAATTAGAATTAGGCAAGGCAAAGCGCAATTCGTATGCACAAAAATCAGTTGGTAGAAATTATCGGCTTCCAAATGATGATGGTGGACATTTAATAGCTAGTATTTTTAAAGGATCCGGTAATATCGATAACTTAGTTCCTATGAACTAGACTCTAAACCGAAGCGAATATAAAGCATTAGAGAATACATGGAAAAAAGAATTAGAGAAAGGTAAAACTGTAGAAGTTAAAATAGAACCAATTTATAATAAACTATCCCATAGACCATCAAGTTTTGAGGTTCAGTACAAAGTGGATGGTAAACGATTTGAAGTTAATTTAACTAACTATGATGGAGGGAATTAAGTATGGAAACTAATAAAATGGAATCTTTATATCAAGTAGCTGCTACTACCCTAAATGAAATGATACCAGAAGAATGGGATAAAATATTATTATATTCAGAAGTCAGAGAAGGTTTTTCACAAGTCTTCTTTTATTACTATCCGATTAATGAAGATAGCCCAGTCTATAGTTTAGATATATTAGATAATTTTAATATTGATCCACAATATTTCAAACAATTAAAACAAGAATTATATGGAGCATTTGAAGAGCTATGGAATGAATTTAAAATTCAGAATCAAGAACAGTGGACAAATTTAACATTTCTTTTGGAAAATACAGGTCAAATGAAAATTGAATATGGGTATGAAGATGTAGCTGACCTTAATCATGTTGAAAAACAAGAACAATGGGAAAAGAGATACATTAATGGTAACGGTTTTGAAGAAATCTAATACGTAGGGGCGGTTTATTTGCCAAATACACCGGGGATTTGTTGAAGTCAAACCGATATAGCCAATCACTATTGATAAACCAAAACTATGGGACTCAATATGGTTTACTCTAACTAAACGAAGAGAAATGAATTTACCCAAAAATCTCCTCATAATTTATATACCGGTAGTGGAGAACTCTTCTTTTTAGACTTTAAACAACTCGATAATAATCAAGAACCTAAAGTAGTTTCTTTTGACCAGGAGTCGATTTAGAAAACCCAAACATATGAACCGATTGGCTGAAGACTTTTTATTTGATATAGTTAAATTAGAAATCTAAAACCTTGATTGGCTGAAGCCCTTCAAGGTTTTTCTACAATTTCATCAAAAGTTATAAAACACTATTAATGAGGGAATGATAACTCCCTACTTCTTTTAAATACTTCTGTCATGAAAGTTCAAGTTAATTATGCGACGTTTTAATTGTGTTGTTTAATTTCAGATAAACTATTTTTCATATTTTTCAGCTTCTTTTCAATCAAGTTCCCAATAATGGCAGTAAGTAAAATTGTGATTAGAAGTAATGATTGCTCGCTAGGACTAAAATAAAAGTAGGAAGTCAAAGAGTTATTTACCCAACGTAATACAATTACCATAATGTACGCAATAACAAACCCGAACACTGTACCGATTGTAAACCCATTTATATATAACCATGCATTGGTACGCCGCACAAAAAAATAACCGATGACCATTGAAAAAGTTGGAATCACATTAATATAATATGGCAAATTCCATACTTCTAATATCTTAACTAACCATAATCCAATAACAGCACCAAATAATAATCCTCTTACATTCCAACTTTCAAATTTATAGTAGTAAACAAAAAGTAGAATTATGATAATTATAGGTGTTATATATAATAGAGATAAAAACAAAGACAGTCCCTCAAGCCCCCCACCTGGTGGTTTGATTATAAATTCTATGTACATAGAAGATATTGTTTTAATTCCTAAAAAAGCAATTATTCCTGTTAATATAGCTGTTATAAAAGCAATAAAAAATTTCATTAAGTCCCTCCAAGATACTAGTTTTCATTGTAAGTATAGTATTTCCATAAATAGCACTAAACTGCGAAGTTAGCTGATATTTAATACTTAACTATTAAATCCCCCTTAATTGAATAGTGATAGGATGCTGTAACACTTTCCTAATAGTTCTCTAGTTCTGTCTCTAAATCTTTAATAAGAACCTCAATGTTTACAACTACTGTATTTTCTTCATTAGGAAAAATTGAAGGTCTTATTCCACCTTCTTTCATCCCAATAGGCCATTCATTGATAAATTCATCTAAATCTATTAGCTTAGCTTTATATCCTGCCCATTCTTTTCTAATACAGCTTTCAGCAAATTCTTTTCTTGGAAAGAATGGTATAAGCATTTTACTTTCTTCATCTTGAGATGTTGCCCAGCCATCGTTATATAATCCCCAGACTTCCTCATAATCTACAACCTTTTTAATAAAATACTCGTATCTTATATTAGCAGATTGTTTGCTAACTGCTTCAAATTCCATTTCATTCAAGCTTCTCAATCCTTATCTATATAAAATCATACTCATTTTATTAACCTGTCCACTTATTCAGCAAGTGCCCCCTTTCGTTGAATAACATTTTCAAGATTTATTTTTATTTTAACATAAATTTACAGGTTACCTTCAAAAAACCTGCTGGTAAAGGATGAATATAAACACACTAAATTCCTACAAGATAAAAAGTAATCTATAAAAATACCCTATGCCTTAATTACCGGGTTTTACTTCAGAGGTGTAAACAAGTAAATATCAATTCAAGCCCACTGGATTTTTCACAACGAAAATTCACAGTGCGCTTTTTATTGTTATATCAATACTTCCCTAAAGTTTTGTTGCCAAAATGATATATGAATTCACATACCATTTCGCAAGGGGTGAAATGGTATGTGAATTTAGGTGTGATTTGTGTTGCGAATTTGTATGGGATTTCGAAGAAAACTAGAAAAATATGTTAAAATATAGATATCAAACATTGATTAATGTTATTCAACAAACGGGCAAGATTCTGGAAGATGACTGCTTGAAATCCAGAAGAACAAAAAGTCAGGAAGGACAGCTTTTTTCAATTCAGATATAAGCTATCTAATAGTGGCCTAAATATCTTGGATTATTCACGATATGATAGCTCCAATGGTTAATCCTTATTTTGGTG
Source organism: Alkalihalobacillus sp. TS-13 (assembly GCF_019720915.1). Classification (GTDB taxonomy): domain Bacteria; phylum Bacillota; class Bacilli; order Bacillales; family Fictibacillaceae; genus Pseudalkalibacillus. Next base: position 3,005,053 of record NZ_JAHKSI010000001.1, on the reverse strand, counting down.
AAGGCAGTGTATTAGATTACAGCATTGATATCGGTCTTTTTGCAATTATTTATTTTAGTGTCTATTTTGTTATATTTCTAAAACTGTTAAAAGAGAAGTTTAAAAAAGATGCTCGAAAAACTGGGGCTTATCTTAAGCTAAATAGGGGGATAATCAGCAAATACAGAATTCTTAATCGAGGTGATCACTTGAATAAGAAAAATAAAATAATCGTCAGCAGCGTGGTTGTTTTAATTATCATGGCAATACCAGGCTTCTATATGATAGAAAAAGAAGAGGAAAGACAGGAATTGATCCAAAGTCTCACATCTCTTGAGAATTCTTTCGATAAACTAGAAAGCTATGTTAATAATGCGGAAAATGATGGTTTTACATTGGATGAAACCAAAAACATGTGGATATTCAAATCACTTTTTGATCGCCAAGCAACACAGGTGGTTGAAGAACTAGAGGAATATCGTCATGACGAATCTCTAAACAACAGGGTTGAACACGCACAGGTAAGTTTTTGGCGTGAATTTCGCTGGGCTCTTGAAGAAGGAGAAATGGACAGAGATTTTTGGAATTCAGTAGCAGATTTTAAGAAAATAACGGAAGAACTTAAAGATAAATATGAATACAAAAAATGATGAAGTAATTCAAACTGTAATCTAATGGTTGGAATTAGTAATTAGAGGTACCATATACAAAATTATCTCAAGTTTTCAATTATCGGAGGCTTTAATTGAATAAGTCATATAAAGAATGAGCTTAGAGTAGATTTTCCTCTAAGCCTTTTTGATGTGAATTATACTGTGAATCATTAAATGAATACTATGTGATTTAGCTTGTGATTTGGTTTGCGTTTTTGCATTTTGCACCTCACAAGTGAACCCGTTATACCTTTATAGCTGGGGTATTTTTATGTATTATCTGGGTTACGGTAACAAAAAGCCCTTTGCTCTCGACTGTTTCGTTATACGGTCTATGTAAACGGTTACGATTAGGAGGAGGTAAGGCATATGAAAATACTAGCGGTGACGTCATGTCCGAATGGGATCGCTCATACGTATATGGCTTCTGAAAACCTTCAGAAAGCGGCGGAGAAGCTTGGAGTCGATATGAAGGTTGAAACCCAGGGCGGAATTGGTGTTGAAAATGAACTGACGGAAAAGGACATCCGAGAAGCCGATGGAATCATCATCGCTGCGGATAAAACGGTCGCGAAAGATCGTTTTGCTGGTAAAAAGGTATTGGTTGTCGGGGTCCAGGAGGGCATCCGTAATCCTGAACAGCTGATCAAAAAGATGATGAGTGGCGATGTTCCGGTTTATCAAGCTCAGGAAAGCGGTGATTCACTACCGACAACTTCGAAAAAGGAAAACCCGGTATACCGCCATTTGATGAACGGTGTCTCGTTCATGGTTCCGTTCATCGTGGTTGGCGGGTTGTTGATTGCGATTGCGCTCACGATTGGTGGAGAGAAAACGCCTGAAGGACTCGTTATTCCAGAAGGTTCGGTCTGGAAAAATATCGAAGCGATTGGGGGAGCGGCATTCACGTTCATGGTGCCGATTTTAGCTGGATTCATCGCCTACAGCATTGCCGATAAACCAGGATTGGCTCCTGGTGTCGTCGGTGGTTATATTGCTGCGGACGGAAGCTTTTACGGAAGTGAAGCCGGAGCTGGTTTTATCGGTGGAATCATAGCTGGTTTCTTGGCGGGCTATGTCGCGTTGTGGATCAAGAAAGTGAAGGTTCCGAAAGCGATTCAACCCATCATGCCGATTATCATTATTCCGGTCATTGCCTCATTTATCGTTGGTATGGCGTTTATTTACTTGATCGGTGCACCGATTGCGCAAGTGTTTGAAGGATTGACCTCTTGGTTGGAAGGGATGCAAGGAACAAGCTCGATCTTATTGGCGCTGATCCTTGGTGCGATGATTGCCTTTGATATGGGTGGTCCAGTCAATAAGGTAGCGTTCCTTTTCGGAGCTGCGATGATCGGGGAAGGAAATTATGGAATCATGGGTCCCATTGCGGTGGCCATTTGTGTTCCGCCGATCGGCATGGGACTTGCGACGTTCCTCAATAAGAAGAAATATCAAGTGACAGAGCGGGAAGCTGGGAAGGCATCCTTCACGATGGGATTCTTCGGGATTACAGAAGGCGCGATTCCGTTCGCCGCACAGGACCCATTGCGTGTCATTCCTAGTATTATGGTCGGTTCGATGACAGGGTCAGTGATTGCAATGTTAGGGCATGTTGGTGACCGTGTCGCACATGGAGGTCCAATCGTTGCTGTACTAGGTGCAGTCGATAATGTGCTCATGTTCTTTGTCGCTGTCATTGGCGGTGTGATCGTGACAGCGTTTATGGTGAACTTGTTGAAAAAAGATGTACAGGGTGATGGCGAGCAAGAGGGAACACCTACTGAAGAGAGTATTGAGGAACCGTCTGAAAAAAGTGAGATCAACAAGCTGACAGACATTACGAACCTAGATCTGATCGATATCAATCTGGCAGGGACGACTCGTGATCAAGTCATTGATGAGATGATAGGAAAATTGAATCAAGCAGGCATGCTGTCATCAAAGGATGGTTTTAAAGAAGCGATCCTAGCTCGTGAACAGGAAGGGACGACAGGGATCGGCGATAGCATTGCCATACCGCATGGAAAATCAGATGAGGTGAAGCAACCAAGTGTCGCTTTCGGGATTAAGAGGGACGGAGTGGACTGGAATAGCCTCGACGGTACCGACGCGAAGCTGATCTTCATGATCGCTGTTCCGAAACAAAGCGAAGGCGACGCACACTTAAAAATCTTGCAAATCCTTTCCCGAAAGCTGATGGATGAAAGCTTCAGAGAAAGATTGTTGACGGTAGGTACGAAAGAAGGAGCCTATCAACTGCTGGAGGAGATTGAATGATTGGGGACGGTTCTCATGCTTCCTTTAGTTTTTTCTAAACACTACGGTGCCAGGCACCATTTCAGGAGTCTTGTGTAGCATGAGGTTTCGAATGGTGCCTGGCACGAAAGAATGTCGAAAAAGGAAAGCGGACTATAGTCTTTCTCCTACCGATTCTTGTCGCAAGTAGGATGTTGAACAATTGTGTTTAACATCCTACTTGCGGCTTTTTTGTCATCAATACGTAAATGATTAGCTCTTTTTAAATAAACAGGAAATACGTTGTGTTTAACTTGCAAGTATCCGGAAAACCATACAAAATTCGACATCATTATATAGGGAAACTGGGTAATTAGTCGTATAAACGTGCATGAGCAGCGAAAGAAATGTCGATTTTACTGAATGATTTCAAAGTAGGATAATGGAGTACAAACGAAAATTGGACAACATGAATCTACTTTATAAATTAATTTTATTAACTAAGTCATGGGGGTGTGCAGACTTTATTGCGTTTCTTCATTACAAATCAAGGAGGTAAACAGTGTTGAAGGCAACTAAAGGTTTATTTGTGCTTGTTTTTCTTATGGTCCTAGGGATGCTCGGCAGCCATTCCTCTGCAGCTGTTGCACAGGATGACGGTCCTTCAGAGTGGAATGGGACTCCCGAAACCATTGAAGTGAATCGGGAACCTGCTAGTATCAAGACGATTCCATTCAATAATGAACGAACAGCTGTCAAAGGGGATATAGAGAGTTCCAGATACTTTAAGTCTTTGAATGGGGATTGGAAATTCAATTGGTCGGAGAATCCGAATGAACGGCCGAAGGATTTTTATAAAGAAAACTTCAACGATGAGGATTGGGCTACGATCCCTGTACCGAGCAACTGGCAGGTGCACGGATACGGGGAGATCATTTACTTGAACCAACGCCATCCGTGGCAGGGACATGGACGGATCACACCGCCCGAAGTACCTGTCGAACATAATGAAGTCGGGTCCTATCGATATGAATTCACTGTCCCAGGCAACTGGAAGGAACGCGAGACTTTCATTTCGTTCCAGGGTGTCAAGTCCGCATTTTACGTATGGGTGAACGGTGAGAAGATCGGTTACAGCGAAGACAGCTTCACTCCTGCAGAATTCAACATCACGGATCATCTGAAGCCAGGGAAGAACACCCTTGCCGTAGAAGTGTACCGCTGGTCTGATGGTGCCTGGCTGGAAAATCAGGACATGATCGATCTGAGCGGAATCTTCCGTGATGTCTACCTCTATTCCACGCCGAACGTCCATCTCAATGATTTTAAAATTGAAACTGATTTGGATGAATCGTATGAAGATGCAACATTAAAAATCGATGGTGATTTGGTCGATTATACGAAGAAAAATAGACTAGAAGATTATAAGATCGCGGCCATGCTATATGATTCGGACGATCGAGCCGTATTTGATAAGCCGGTTAAGATCGATGTTAAAAATGAAAACGCTGTCAGCAAGGAGATTCCTGTGGAAAATCCTTTGAAATGGTCAGCGGAAAAGCCGAACCTGTATACATTGGTCTTCAACTTAAAAGATTCTTCAGGAAAAACGATTGAAACCGTCAGCAATAAAGTCGGTTTCAGGGAGATCGAACTCGAAGACGGACAGGTGAAGATCAACGGCGAGGCGATCGTCATCAAAGGGGTGAACCGTCACGAAGTCCATCCCGACACAGGATATGCGTTGACGGAAGAACAATTGATTGAAGATATCAAGCTCATGAAAAAATTTAATATCAATGCAGTCCGTACGGGGCATTATCCATTCCAACAGAAATTTAACGAGTTGGCGGATGAATATGGACTTTACATTCTTGATGAAGCAAATAATGAATCTCATGACATGAGGCCGTTTCCTGGGAACAACCCGAACTGGAGCAAAGCGGTCTTTGATCGGATCAAAACGATGGTGGAACGGGACAAGAACCACCCGTCCGTCATTTTCTGGTCGATGGGGAATGAAGTAGGGTCAGGTCAAGTATTCAAGGATGCTTCAGAATGGATCAAGGCGTATGACCCGACGCGCCTGCTCCATTTCCAACAGGATAATAGTCTCGCAGACTTTACGAGTTATATGTATCCGGGCCTTTCCCAGCTCGAAAATCATGGGAAATCCGGCAGCC